>NZ_JAZHLI010000027.1:0-58206 GCF_036549475.1 Aurantimonas sp. A2-1-M11
GCGACGAAGTCGAGCTCTTCGCCAACGAGCAAAAAGCCAGGTCTTTCAAAGACACCACGATCAGCCAGCACAACACGGTCGATGGTGATCACGGCCGCATCGAGACCCGCCACCACCGTCTTCCATGATGTCGGCTGGCTCCAGGAGCGCCACAACTGGCCCGGCTTGAAGGGCGTGGTGATGGTCGAGAGCGAGCGCCGGATCAACACCAAGGTCGAACGGGAAACGCGCTTCTACATCACGTCAGCAATCGACAAGGCCGACCAGCTCGGTGACATCGTTCGGCGCCACTGGTCCGTCGAGAGCATGCACTGGCTGATGGACTGCCTCTTCAGAGACGATGAATGCCGGGTCCGCACCGAACATGCTCCGGCCAATTTCACCACCATCAATCACATCGCACATAACCTGTTGCGGCGGAATCCCGCCAAACTGTCGATGACCAACAAACGATTGAAGGCCGGGTGGAACGAGAAATTCCTCGTCAGCCTCATCTCGTGAAATTCAACTCACCCGATTCCCCTGCGTGCTTAAATGGTTGCGAAACGCACCGACTGCTTGTTTGCCAATGGACCCCCATTGCCATGCAGAGCGAGCCATCGCCTGGCATGTAACGGTTATTACACTGTTTTCGGCCGGGTCGGCGGTTGCCGCGCATTCCGCGCTTGATGCGCGTCGGGCAGGCTTCTAGACCAGTCGGGGAGGAGGCCGCGACGACGCGGCGCACGGCGTCATGCCGGGTTTTCGGGAGGAACCGCCTTGGATTTCGCGCTCACCGACGAGCAGAGCCAGATCTTCACGGTGGCGCGGGACTTCGCCGTCGAGAAGATGGCCCCCCACGCCGCGCGCTGGGAGGAGGAGAAGGCGCTGCCGCGCGACGTCCTCACCGAACTCGCCGGGCTGGGCATGGCGGCGATCTACGTGCGCGACGACCATGGCTCCGGCCTGTCGCGGCTCGACGCGGCACTGATCTTCGAAGCCCTGTCCTATGGCGATCCGTCCGTCTCGGCCTTCCTGTCAATCCACAACATGGTCGCCTGGATGATCGACAGCTTCGGCAGCCAGGAGCAGCGCGCCGAATGGCTGCCGAAGCTCGCCTCCATGGAAAAGGTCGCGAGTTACTGCCTGACCGAGCCCGGCTCGGGCTCCGACGCGGCGGCCCTGCGCACCAGCGCAAAGCCCGACGGCAACGGCTATCTCCTCAACGGCACCAAGAGCTTCATCTCCGGCGCCGGCTTCTCCGACCTCTATGTCGTCATGGCGCGGACCGGGGAGGCGGGGCCGAAGGGCATCTCCGCCATCCTCGTCGAGAACGGCACCGAGGGCCTGTCCTTCGGGGCGCTGGAGAAGAAGATGGGCTGGATCGCCCAGCCGACCGCCGAAGTCCGCCTCGACGGCTGCCGGGTGCCGGGCGGCAATCTTCTGGGCGAAGTGGGCAAGGGCTTTTCCTACGCCATGATGGGTCTGGACGGCGGCCGTCTGAACATCTCGGCCTGCGCCCTCGGCGCGGCCCAGGCGGCGCTGGACAAGTCGGTCGCCTACATGCGCGACCGCCAGGCCTTCGGGAAGAACCTCACCGAGTTCCAGGCCCTGCAGTTCCGGCTGGCCGACATGGAAACGCAGCTTCAGGCCGCGCGCATCTTCCTGCGCCAGGCCGCCTGGAAGCTCGACACCAAGGCGCCCGACGCGACCAAGCATTGCGCCATGGCCAAGCGCTTCGTCACCGATGCCAGCTTCGAGGTCGCCAACATGGCCCTGCAGCTGCATGGCGGCTACGGCTATCTCGCCGACTACGGCATCGAGAAGATCGTGCGCGATCTGCGGGTCCACCAGATCCTGGAAGGCACCAACGAGATCATGCGGATGATCACCGCGCGCGCACTCCTGGCGGAGCATTCATGAGCAACGACACCATGGCAGCGACAGACGACGTCCTCATCCGGGTCGAGGGCAAGGCGGGGCGCATCACCCTCAACCGGCCGAAATCCCTCAACGCCCTGTCCCATCCCATGTCGCTGGCCATCGAGGCGGCGATGGACGGCTGGGCCAACGATCCCGCGGTTCACCTCGTCGTCATGGACGCGGCCGGCGACCGGGCCTTCTGCGCCGGCGGCGACATCCAGAAGATCTATCACGACAGCCGCGCCGGCGACCTGGCGGCCGCCCGCAGATTCTGGGCCGAGGAATACCGGCTGAACGCCAAGATCGCCCGCTACCCCAAGCCGGTCGTGGCGCTGATGGACGGTATCGTCATGGGCGGCGGGGTCGGTCTCGGCGGCCATGCCAGCCACCGCATCGTGACCGAGCGCTCGATGGTCGCCATGCCCGAATGCGCCATCGGCCTGGTGCCCGATGTCGGGGCGACGCTGATCCTGGCCCGGGCCCCCGGAAGGCTCGGCGAGTATCTGGCGCTGACCGGGTTTCGCATGGGGCCGGGCGAGGCCATCGCCGCCGGCTTCGCCGATGCCTGCGTGGCCTCCGCCCGGCTGCCGGCCCTGACCGAGGCGCTTGTGGCGAGCGGCGATGCGGGCACGGTCGCGCGCTTCACCGAGACGGCGCCGGCCTCGACGCTGGCCGAGCAGAGCGCCGGCATCGACGCGGCCTTTGCGGGCGCCGACGCGGCGGACATCCTGCAGCGGCTGGCCGCCGATGGTGGGGAATGGGCGCAGCGCACGGCGGCCGCCATCCGCAAGGGCTCGCCGATCTCCGTCGGCGCGACGCTGGAACTGGTGCGCGCGGCGCGCGCCGAGCCGACCATCGAGGCGGCGCTGCGCAACGAATATCGCTTCACCTACCGGTCCATCGACCAGGGCGAATTGTTGGAGGGCATCCGCGCCGCGGTGATCGACAAGGATCGCGAGCCCAAATGGTCGCCGGCGCGGATCGAGGACCTGCCGCAGGCGCGGGTCGCCGCCATGCTGGCGCCACTGGGCGAGCACGAACTGACATTGGAAGACTAGGGCGCCGTGCGTCCGGCAGGATGCACGAGGGACGCTCCAATTGATGGAATCCAGCAGGGGAGGAACGGCCATGAAGATCGGTTTCGTCGGTCTCGGCAACATGGGGGCGCCGATGGCGGCCAATCTGGCGAAGGCCGGTCACGCGGTGAGCGGCTACGACACCGCCGGCGTCACCGTCGAGGGCGTCACGCCCGCCG
The DNA here is from genome assembly GCF_036549475.1 of Aurantimonas sp. A2-1-M11. Taxonomy (NCBI): domain Bacteria; kingdom Pseudomonadati; phylum Pseudomonadota; class Alphaproteobacteria; order Hyphomicrobiales; family Aurantimonadaceae; genus Aurantimonas; species Aurantimonas sp. A2-1-M11. The sequence goes on from NZ_JAZHLI010000027.1 coordinate 3,158, forward strand.
CGTCGCTCGCCGAGGCGGTGACAGGTATGGAGGCGGTGATCACCATGCTGCCCAACGGCGACATCGTGCGCGCCGTCCATGCCGACATCGTGCCCCGGGCCGCGCCCGGCGCGCTGCTGATCGACTGCTCGACGGTGGATGTGGAGAGTGCCCGCGCAGCCCACGACATGGCGCGCGAGGCCGGGCTCCTGTCCCTCGACGCGCCGGTTTCCGGCGGCACCGGCGGCGCGGCGGCCGGCACCCTGACCTTCATGGTCGGCGGCAGCCAGGACGCCTTCGCCAAGGGCAGCCCGCTCTTCGAGACCATGGGCCAGAAGGCAGTGCATTGCGGCGATGCCGGTGCCGGCCAGGCCGCCAAGATCTGCAACAACATGATCCTGGGGATCTCGATGATCGGGGTCTGCGAGGCGTTCCATCTGGCCGACAAGCTCGGCCTCGACCGCCAGGCGATGTTCGACGTGGCGTCGACCTCGTCGGGCTCCTGCTGGTCGATCAACACCTATTGCCCGGCGCCGGGCATCGGCCCCAAGAGCCCGGCCGACAACGACTACAAGCCCGGCTTTGCGGCCGAGCTGATGCTGAAGGACCTCGACCTGTCGCAGACCGCGGCCGAGGCTGCCGGCGCCACGACCGAGCTCGGCCGCCACGCCCGCGACATCTACGATGCCTTCGTCCAGTCCGGCGGCAAGGGCCGCGACTTCTCGGCGATCCTGGACCAGCTCGGCAAGCAGTGACGCCATTGCGGCCGGCTTCGCGAAGAGGCCGGCCGCGTCGTCAGGCGGCGCGAGCCGTCACAGCTTCACTGTCCGCAGCCGCAGGGCGTTGGCGATGACCGAGACCGAGGACAGGCTCATCGCGGCGGCGGCGAGCATCGGCGACAGCAGCAGGCCGAAGACCGGATAGAGGACGCCGGCCGCGATCGGCACTCCCAGCGCATTGTAGACGAAGGCGAAGAACAGGTTCTGCTTGATGTTGCGGATCGTGGCACGGGCCAGGTGGCGGGCCCGCACGATGCCGTTGAGGTCACCCTTCACCAGCGTCATGCCGGCGCTCTCGACCGCCACGTCGGCGCCGGTGCCCATGGCGATGCCGACATCGGCCGCAGCCAGCGCCGGCGCGTCGTTGACGCCGTCGCCGGCGACCGCGACCCTGGCGCCGCCGGCGCGCAGTTCCTCCACCAGCGCCTGCTTGTCCTGTGGCGAAAGGCCGGCCCGCACCTCGTCGATGCCCAGCCGGACGGCGACCGCCCTGGCGGTGCGCTCGTTGTCGCCGGTCGCCATGACGATTCGCATGCCGCTGTCGTGCAGGGCCCGGATCGCGGCTTCGGTGGTCGACTTGATCGGGTCGGAGACCGCGATGAAGCCGGCAGCCCGGCCATCGATGCCGACGAACATCACGGTCTTGCCGTCGGTCTCCATCTGTTGTGCGTCGTCGTCCAGCGCCTCGCCGTCGATTCCCTCGGCCTTGAGCATGGCGCGGTTGCCGAGAATGACGAGCGAGCCGCGCACATGACCGCGCACGCCCTTGCCGGTGACGGCGTCGAACTGGGTCGCCTCCGACAGGGTCGCGCCGCGATCGCGCGCGCCTGCGACGATCGCCTCGGCCAGCGGATGCTCGGATCCGCGTTCGAGGCTGGCGGCGGCCGCCAGCAATTGCGTCTCGTCGCCGTCGACGGCGATCACGTCGGTGAGCTGCGGCCTGCCTTCGGTGAGCGTGCCGGTCTTGTCGACGATCAGCGTGTCGACCTTGGCGAAGCGCTCCAGGGCCTCGGCATCCTTGATGAGGACGCCGGCGGACGCGCCGCGCCCGGTGGCGGTCATGATCGACATGGGGGTCGCCAGACCGAGTGCGCAGGGGCAGGCGATGATCAGCACCGAGACGGCGGCGACCAGCCCGTACACCATGGCCGGCTGTGGGCCGACCCAAGCCCAGACGACGAAGGCGACGATCGCCGACAGCACCACCGCCGGCACGAAATAGCCCGCGACCGTGTCGGCCAGACCCTGGATCGGCGCGCGCGAGCGCTGTGCCTTCGCCACCATCTCCACGATCCGCGACAGAGTGGTGTCCGCCCCGACCGCCTGCGCCTCCATGACGAAGGTGCCGTTGCGGTTCAGCGTGCCGCCGGTCACCGTGTCGCCGGCGTTCTTTTCCACCGGCACCGGCTCGCCGGTGATCATCGATTCGTCGACCGCCGAGCGGCCCTCGATCAGCGTGCCGTCGACCGGCACGCTTTCGCCGGGGCGCACGCGCAGACGGTCGCCGGCAGCCAGCGCGTCGAGCGGCACGTCCTCGTCGGTCCCGTCCGCCTTGATGCGCCGGGCCGTCTTCGGCGCCAGATCCATCAGCGCGCGGATCGCCGAGCCTGTGCGCTCGCGCGCCTTCAGCTCCAGCACCTGGCCGACGAAGATCAGCGCCACGATGACCGCCGCGGCCTCGAAATACACCGGCACGACGCCGTGTGCGCGGAACGAGGCCGGGAACAGGCCGGGCAGGAAGGTCGCCACGACGCTGTAGCCATAGGCGGCACCGACGCCAATGGCGATCAGCGTCCACATGTTGGGGGAGCGATGGACGATCGACGCCCAGCCCCGCTTGAAGAAGGGGAGCCCCGCCCACAGGACGACCGGCGTCGCCAGCACGAATTCCAGATAGGTGGCCAGTTCCTCGCCGATCCAGCCGCGGACCGGCAGCCCGACCATCGGGCCCATCGAGATGACGAGCAGCGGGATGGCACAGAGGGCACTGACCCAGAGCCGGCGGGTGAAGTCGACCAGCTCCGGATTTGGACCCTCCTCGCCGGTCGGGACGCCCGTCGGCTCCAGCGCCATCCCGCATTTCGGGCAGTCGCCGGGGTGGTCCTGGAGGATTTCCGGATGCATCGGGCAGGTGTATTGCGTGCCCTCCGGCATCGGCTCGGGCGCGGGCCGGTCGCCCAGATAGGCGTCGGGGTCGGCCTCGAACTTCGACTGGCAGCCGGCCGAGCAGAAATAGAACCGCTCGCCGCCATGCCTGGCCATGTGGCGCGCATCGATGCGCTCGACGCTCATGCCGCAGACCGGATCCTCTGCGGTCAGATAGTCCTGCGGCGCGGCCACGAATTTCTCGCGGCAGCGATCGGAGCAGAAATGCACCGTGCGGCCGTCAGGGTTCGTCGTCGGCTTGCCGGCCTGCGGATCGACGGTCATGCCGCAGACCGGATCGCGGGTGACGGCCCCGGCGCCTTCGTCGTGGCCATGATGGGCATGATGGCCGGTATTGTGGGTCTCGGGCATGGGAGCCTCGCTGCCAGGAGATTGCCGCCAGGTCGGGCGATTTGCGGCGAAGATGGAGATTCCAGCGACTGGAAGGTCAAGGGCCGCGTCGTGAACGAGGACGGACGAGCGCCAACGCAGGCCGATCCGGGCGCATCGTCAGGCGGACGAATTTTCTCCGCGACGGTCTTTGAAGCGCGTGGCGGCTTCCCCACTTAGCGGCAACGCATGGCGATCGCTGGGCGAGCGTCGACGCACGTCTTCTGCTCGCCCACGGGTTCGCCGTGGGTGCTGGCGAGGGACGCGGGCGAAACGAACATTCGAGACCGGGCCACCCGACGCCCGGACAGGAGCGATGGGTGGAAGCGACTGCGATTGGCGGCTTGGCGGCCGAAGGAATACCGACCTGGATCTGGTTGGCGACGATCGGCGGCATCGTCGGATTGTTCATTTTCGATTTCATGACCCATGTGCGCAAGCCGCACGAGCCGAGCTTCATGGAAGCGGCGGCCTGGTCGACCTTCTACATCGCCATTGCAATCCTGTTCGGCTTCGGGGTCTGGTATTTCTGGGACCGCACGCACGGCATCGAGTTCTTTGCCGGCTTCATCACCGAGAAGAGCCTGTCGGTCGACAACCTCTTCGTCTTCGTCATCATCATGAAGAGCTTCGCCGTGCCGCGGATCCATCAGCAGAAGGCGCTGCTGATCGGCATCGTGCTGGCGCTGATCATGCGCGGCATCTTCATTGCGGTCGGCGCGGCCGCGATCGAGCGGTTTGCCTGGGTGTTCTACCTGTTCGGTGCCTTCCTCCTGTGGACGGCCTACAAGCTGGCCGTGGAGAGCTTCTCCCACAATCACAGCACCGACGAGGAATACGAGCCCAATGCCGTCGTGAAGTGGTTCCAGCGCAATGTGCGCACCACGAACGATTTCGCCGGCGGCGCGCTGACGATTCGCCGCGACGGTCTGCGCTACTTCACCCCGATGTTCGTGGTGATCGTCGCCCTGGGCATGACCGACCTGCTGTTTGCGCTCGATTCGATCCCGGCGATCTACGGCCTGACCGACGCGCCCTACATCGTCTTCACCGCCAACGCCTTTGCGCTTCTGGGGCTCCTGCAGCTGTACTTCCTGCTCGGCGGGCTCCTGGACCGGCTGGTCTATCTCGGCTTCGGCCTGGCCCTCGTCCTGGGCTTCATCGGCGCCAAGCTGATCATCCATGCGATGGAGGCCAACACGCTGGGCTTCATCAATGGCGGCCAGCCCATCGAGGGCCTGCCCCATATCAGCACCAGCTTCTCGCTGGGGGTGATCGTGGGTATCCTCGTGATCACGACGGTGGCCAGCCTGATCCGCTCCGGCATGGTCGCCAGGCGTGCCGCTGACGAGCCCGGCGGTCGGAACTGAGACCCAGACGCGGTGGATCGGCGCCGGCACGTGCGGCGCCCCCGCGTCACGGGATGAGGACAGGGAGGAATGGTGGCGGACAATCCGAAGGACGCACGCCCCGACGGCTCCGTGGCGCATGAGCCGCGGCCTGCCGTCGCAGGCGGGTCGCAGGATGGCGACTGGGATGCCCGCAGCCAGGCGCTGGCAGAGCGCCTGGCCGAGCAGCGGCGGCGCATGCCCGCGATGCGCGACGAGCCGGCCAGCCGCTCCGGCGGGATGCAGGGCGTTGCCCAGGGCATGAAGATCGCCAGCGAATTCGTTGCCGGCATCCTGGTGGGTGCCGGCATCGGCTATCTCATCGATCAGCTCGCCGGCACGACGCCCTTCGGCCTCATCGTCTTTCTGATGATCGGATTCGCCGCCGGCGTTCTCAACGTCATCCGCGGCGTCTCCGGCGGAACGCCACCCCACGGCCCGGACCCGGCCTGAGCCGGCGCGGCCGATTCCGGTGCAATTGCGAAGGGCAATCTGACGACGGGGTGTTGCGAAGCCCGGTTTGGGACGCTATGGGCATGACGGCCCTCGCCAGGGCCCAGCGCGAGATGACGAAGGACCAGTGAGTTTGGCGACGAACCCGACAGATCCGATGCACCAGTTCCAGATTTCCAACATCGTACCGATCGAGATCGGCGGGTTGGATTTCTCGTTCACGAACTCTGCCCTGTTCATGGTGGCGACGGTCGCGGTCGCCACGGCGTTCCTGTATTATTCGACCCGCGGGCGCGGCCTCGTGCCGAGCCGCATGCAGTCGATCAGCGAACTGTCCTACGAATTCGTGGCCAACATGCTGCGGGACGCGGCGGGCTCGGGTGGCATGCGCTTCTTCCCGTTCGTCTTCTCGCTGTTCATGTTCATCCTGGTCGCCAACCTGCTCGGCATGGTGCCGTATTTCTTCACGGTGACCAGCCACCTGATCGTGACCTTCGCCCTGTCGATGCTCGTCATCGGCGTCGTAGTGGTCTACGGCCTGAAGAAGCACGGCCTGCACTTCTTCAAGCTTTTCGTGCCGTCGGGGGTCCCGGGGATCCTGCTGCCGCTCGTGGTGCTGATCGAGGTCGTGTCGTTCCTGTCGCGGCCGGTTTCGCTCTCGGTTCGTCTCTTCGCCAACATGCTGGCGGGTCACATCACGCTGAAGGTCTTTGCCGGCTTCGTGGTCTCGCTGAGCGCCTTCGGCGCGCTCGGGATCTTCGGTGCGATCCTGCCCCTCGCCATGACCGTCGCTCTGACGGCGCTCGAATTCCTGGTCGCCGCGTTGCAAGCCTACGTCTTCGCGGTACTGACCTGCATGTATCTCAACGACGCGATCCATCCAGGCCACTAAGACGACGATTCCAGGATAACCCAGAGGCGGCCGTCCAGCCGCCACAACAGCCGCAATAGAATTTTCAAAGGAGTTAGACATGGACGCGGAAGCAGCAAGATACATTGGTGCCGGCCTCGCATGCTTCGGCATGGCTGGAACCGCCCTCGGTCTCGGCAACATGTTCGCCGCCTACCTCTCGGGCGCACTGCGCAACCCGTCGGCCGCCGACGGCCAGTTCGGCCGCCTGATCTTCGGCTTCGCGGTGACGGAAGCGCTCGGCATCTTCTCGCTGCTGATCGCGCTTCTGCTCCTCTTCGCCGTCTGATCGGCGTCCAGCGCAGTTAAGAAGACCGACCGGCGGCAGCCCCTGTCGCCGGTCCCCTATGCCGGGAGCCCTCGATGTTCGTCACACCCGCCTTCGCGCAGACCGAATCGCCGGATGCCGTCGACTTGCCGCCCGCCGGCGAGACCGCCGAGCTGCACGGCGAGACGATCCACGTCGAGGGTGAGCACAGCACCTTCCCGCCCTTCAATACCGAATATTATCCCTCGCAGCTGCTCTGGCTCGCGATCACCTTCGGCATCTTCTACCTCGTCCTGAAGAAGGTGATCCTGCCGCGGATCGCCGGGGTCCTGGAGAACCGCCGCGACCGGATCGCCCTCGACCTGGAAGCCGCCGAGCGGATGAAGTCCGATTCCGACGAGGCCAAGGCCGCCTACGAGCAGGACCTGGCCGCGGCCCGCGACCGGGCCCACAAGATCGGCCACGAGGCCCGCGATTCGGCCAAGACCAGCGCCGAGGCCGAGCGCAAGCGCCTCGACGTGAAGTTGGACGAGGAACTGGACGCGGCCCAGATCCGCATTGCCGCGGTTCGCGACGAGGCCCTGAAGGATGTCGGCCAGATCGCCGAAGAGACCGCCGACACCATCCTGCGCGAGGTCATCCGCATGGACGTCTCCCGCGAGGACGTCGCCGGCGCCGTGACCGCCGTGCGCAGCTGAGGAGCCGACAATGGACAATTCATTCTGGGCGTTCGTCGCCCTCCTCATCTTCCTTGCCATCTTCTGGTACGTGAAGGCGCCGGCCAAGATCGGCTCGTCGCTGGACGACCGGGCTGACCGCATCCGCAACGAGATCGAGGAAGCGCGCGAGCTGAAGGAAGAGGCCAAGCAGCAGCTGGCCGAATATCAGCGCCGCCGCCAGGAGGCCGAGGAGGAGGCGAAGGAGATCGTCGCCGCCGCCAAGCGCGAGGCCGAGTTGATGCTCCAGGACACGCGCCGCAAGAACGAGGAATATGTTCAGCGCCGCACGGCGATGGCCGAGACCAAGATCGCGCAGGCCGAGGCCGACGCGGTGACCGAAGTGCGCGCGACGGCGATCGACCTGGCCGTGGCTGCGGCCGCCAAGATCATCGCCGAGCGCAATTCGGGCGGCAATGCCGGCCAGTTCGTCGACTCCTCGATCGCCGAAGTCCGCAACCGGCTCAACTGAGCCGTCGGGTGGTCCCGGGGCCGCAACGCGACACGACATTCTGAAAAGGGCTGCCTTCGGCGGCCCTTTTTCGTTGTGCGGTCGGATCGGCGACGGGAGAGGCTATTCGGCGGCGTCGAGCAGGTCGCGGCGCAGCGGGCTGAAGCTCATGCGATGGATCGGTGTTGGTCCGAGACGCGCAATGGCGCCCAGATGCTCCGGCGTGCCGTAGCCCATGTGGCGGGAAAAGCCGTAGCCCTCGTAGGCGCGGCAGGCTCGCGCCATGATCCGGTCGCGCGTGACCTTGGCGACGATCGACGCGGCGGCGATGCTGAGGCTCAGCGCGTCGCCCGAGATGACCGCCGTGCCGGCGCAGCGCAGCGCAGGGGGGACGTCGCGGCCGTCGACGAGGACGTGGCAGGGCGACTGGGGCAGGGCGTGGAGCGCCCGCCGCATGGCGATGAGCGTCGCGCCGCGGATGTTGAACCGGTCGATCTCGTCGGCGCTGGCCGATGCGATGCCGACCAGGGCCTTGGCGACGATCTCGGTGAACAGCCGCTCGCGGTCGGCGGGCAGGAGCTTCTTGGAATCGTCGAGCCCGTCGGGGAAATCATTGGCGGGGAAGATCACCGCGGCAGCCACGACAGGGCCGGCCAGCGGGCCGCGTCCGGCCTCGTCGATGCCGGCGATGTACCGCCTGCCTTCGCTCAGCAGCAGCGCCTCGCGCGAAAAGTCGGGGCCCTTGGCTGCAACGACGCGGCGCGCGGGTTTCTTCGTGCAAACGGGAGAATCGGAGGAACGGCGAGCCATGATGCGGCGAGACTCGCGCATTCTCCGATTCTCCACAAGCCTCGCCGAGTCCGGGGTGGCAAACCGGCGAGTTCATCCGGCCGAGGGGTGATGGCCGGACGATGGGGTGCGGGTGCTAGAGCAGCGCCAGCTGGACGCCCGTGCCGCGGGGCGGCGTGAACAGGTCGCAGCGCAATTGCGTGCGGGTCTCGTTCAGGCCGAGGCGGCGCGCCGCGATCTCGAACCGCCGCCGGATCTGGAAGGCGTAGGGCCCGGTGCCGCGCATCCGCTTGCCCCATTCGGCGTCGTAGTCCTTGCCGTCGCGCATGGACCGCAGCAGCGACAGGACGTGCCGGTAGCGGTTGGGGTAGTGGCGCAGCAGCCAGTCCTTGAACAGCGGCGAGACTTCCAGCGGCATCCGGAGGAGGACGTAGCCGACCTCCTTTGCCCCTGCGGTCTGCGCCGATTCCAGGAGCCGCTCGATCTCCGAATCGGTCAGGCCCGGAATGATCGGCGCGGTCATCACCATGGTCGGCACGCCGGCCTCGCTCAGGGTCCGGACCGCCTCGAGCCGCTTGGCCGGCGTCGCCGCCCGGGGCTCCATGGCCCGCGCCAGCGTCCGGTCGAGGGTGGTCACCGACAGCGCCACCTTGGCCAGTCCCTTGGCCGCCATCCGCGACAGGATGTCGATGTCGCGCAGGACCAGCGCCGACTTGGTCACGATGCCGACCGGATGGTTGGCCGCTTCCAGCACCTCCAGCACCTCGCGCATGACCCGCCAGGTCTTCTCGATGGGCTGGTAGGGATCGGTGTTGGTGCCGATGGCGATGGGCTTCACCTGGTAGCCGGGCTTGGACAGCTCCCGCTCCAGCAGTTCGGCGGCGTTCGGCTTGGCGAACAGCCGGGATTCGAAGTCGAGGCCGGGCGACAGGCCCATATAGGCGTGGGACGGCCGGGCGAAGCAGTAGACGCAGCCGTGCTCGCAGCCGCGATACGGATTGATCGAGCGGTCGAAGGATATGTCTGGCGAGGTGTTTCGGCTGATGATCGTCCTAGGCTTCTCGACCTGCACGTCGGTCTTGAAGGCCGGCAGGTCGTCGAGGCTGTTCCAGCCGTCGTCGACGGCCTGCCGCTTGAACGGTTCGAAGCGGCCGCTGGGGTTCAACCCCGCGCCGCGGCCACGCCGCCGGTCGAAGCCAATCCGCAGGCCTGCCTCGCCGATGATGTGGTTGGCGATGTCGATGCCGTCGGGCGCGGAAAACGCAGCGCGGTCGGCCTTGGCGATGTCCTGCATGGCGCTGTTCTCCCTGGTTCCTGGAACCTGTCTGCGACGAATGTCCTAGACCTGATATGAGAACAAGACAAGAACAAAATAGGTTCCGTTCTGGTCACGGGCCGCTGGCTCGGTTAGAGCAGGGGATGCTGAGCGTTTTCATGGATTGCGGACCCGAGGATCAGTGGCTGGCGGCAAGCCTGGCGTCGCTCATCCCCGGCGCCGTGGAAGGGCTCGTGCGCGAGGTCGTGCTGGTCGACCGGGGCATGGACGAGAACGCCCGCAAGGTGGCTGACCATGCCGGCTGCCGCATCGTTGCCGCGGGCGACTTCCGCACGGCCATCGAGGCGGCGCGCGGCGACTGGCTGCTGCTGCTGGAGCCTGGCGCGCGGCTGCTGCCGGGCTGGATGGAGGCCGTCGTCGAGCATGCCGACCAGGTGGGGGCAGGGCGGGCCACGACGCCGGCGGCGCGTTTTCGCCGGTCACCCAACGACCGGCCGGGTTTCTTCGTCCGGTTCCGCCAGATCCGCACCGCGATGGCGGAAGGGTTCCTCGTCCAGAAGCGCCAGGCCATCGGCCTGTCGAAGCTCGCCTTCAGCCTGGAGGAGGTCGCCAAGGGCGTCGCGGTGACGCGGATGCGGGCCTTCATCCGCCCGGCCGTTCGCGGCAGTAGCGGCAACTGACGGCCCGCGTCAGGCGGTGCGGCCGCCGCGGCGCAGGTGCTCGTCCAGCCGCGGCATGATCTCGACGAAATTGCAGGGCTTGTGGCGATAGTCGAGCTGCGCCGCCAGGATGTGATCCCAGGCGTCGCGGCAGGCCCCCGGCGAACCGGGCAGGGCGAAGACGAAGGTGGCGTCGATCACGCCGCCCGTCGCCCGTGACTGGATAGTCGACACGCCGATCTTCTCGTAGGAAATCCGGTGGAAGATGGCCGAAAAGCCGTCCATGCGCTTCTCGAACAGCGGTTCGAGCGCCTCGGGCGTCACGTCCCGGCCGGTGAAGCCGGTGCCGCCGGTGGTGATGACCACGTCGACGTCCTCGCGCCGGCACCAGGTCCTGACGGCCTCCTGGATCGCCGGCACGTCGTCGGTGACGATCTGCCGGTCCGCGACCCGGTGGCCTGCCCCGGTCAGCCGCTCGACGAGGAGCGAACCCGAGCGATCCTCCTCCAGGCTCCGCGTGTCGGAGACGGTGAGGACGGCGATCGACAACGGGATGAAGGAACGCTCTTCGCTCATGGGGTCTCCGTTTGCAGTTGCGCGGCCAGGACCGGGCGCGCCGCGCCCGACAGCCACCATTCGGGATGGGCGGCGGCGATGCGGTCGCGGGCGCGCGCAAGGCTCGCGTCGTCGTCGAAGAGGCCATAGACGGTGGCGCCCGAGCCCGACATGCGGGCCATCAGCGCGCCTTCCCCGGCGAGCGCGTCGCGGACTGCCGCGATCTGAGGCGCAAGGACCATGGCCGGCGCTTCGAGGTCGTTGCGGGTGCCGTCCAGCCAGCTCACGAGATCGCCGGTCGCAGCGAAGCCGCCCGACGGCAGCGGCGGCAGGGGCGGGTTGTCGCGGCCTTGCAGGGACGCGAACACTGCCGGGGTCGAGACCGGCACGCCCGGATTGACCAGCAGCATGTGCAGGACCGGCATTTGCGGGAGCGGGTGAACCTCGTCCCCGATGCCGGTGACGAGGGCAGGGCGCCCCTCGGCGCACATGGGCACGTCGGCGCCCAGCGATGCGGCGCGGGCGACCAGCGCGTCCTTGGCGGCCGGGGTCAGGTCACCGATCAGGCGGATGAGGGCGGCCGCATCGGCCGAGCCGCCGCCGATCCCGGCGGCGACGGGAAGCCGCTTGTCGAGCGTGATGGCAAGGGCGGGCGATGTCAGGCCGGATTCGGCCAGCACCGTCCGCGCCAGCCCGAGCGTGTGGGTGAGGATGTTGTCGTCGCCGGCGGACAGGCCTCGGCCAAACCGGCCAGTGATAGTGAGGACGTCCGCCGCGCCGGGCGCGGCCGTCACGGTCACGATGTCGCATGCGTCCGCGGCGAAGGCGATCAGGCTTTCCAGGAGATGGTAGCCGTCGGCGCGTCGGCCGACGACATGGAGGGCGAGATTGACCTTGGCCGGCGCCGTCAGATGCTGCGGCGTGGACAGTTGCAGAACCATCGTGCGCCGGCTGCCGCTCACTCGACCTGCGTGGCAGGCTCGTCGGAAGCGGGCGCCTGGGCTGCCGCTGCCTTCTTTGCGGCGTCGCCATCGTCGGAGCCGGTGGCGGCCCGTTCGGTGGCGGCCTCCAGGCCGTCCTTGAGCTTGGTGCGGATCGTCGACTTGACGTCCTCGGCGGGCTCGGGCTCGCCGATCAGCGCGCGCTCCCACTGGAAGCGGGCCTCGCGGGTGCGCCCGACATGCCAGTAGGCGTCGCCGAGATGGTCGTTGATGGTCGGATCCAGCGGCGTGATCAGCACGGCCCGCTCGAGCTGCTCGACCGCCTCGTCGTAGCGGCCGAGGCGGTAATAGGCCCAGCCGAGGGAATCGATGATGTAGCCGTCATTCGGCCGCAACTCGACGGCCTTGCGGATCATGTCGAGACCTTCCTGCAGGTTCTCGTTCATGTCGACCCAGGAATAGCCGAGATAGTTCAGGACCTGCGGCTGGTCGGGCGAGAGTTCCAGCGCCCGGCGGAAATCCGTCTCGGCCTTGTCCCACTGGTCGGTCCGCTCGAAGGCGATGCCCCGCTGGTAGTAGAGGTTCCAGCTGGGCTCGCCGGACGCCTCGGTCAGTTCGATCGCCGTGTCAAGCGCCTCGGCCGCGGGGGCGTAGTCCTTGTCGGCAGCCAGCACGTCGGCCAGCGCCATATAGGCCTTGGGGTCCTCCGGATAGCTGCGCACGGCGCGTTCCAGATGCGCCCTGGCCTCTTCCTTCTGTTCGGAATACCAGAGGTCGAGGCCGATCTGCAGTTCGGCCGTGCGCCGATAGGCCGAGTTTTCCGGGATCTCGCGATAGAAGGCGATCGCCTGCTCCAGCCGGTCCGACCGCTCGGCGATGCCGCCAAGCGCCGTCAGCAGCGACGGATTGCGGGGCGCCAGCGCCCGCGCCATCTGGAAATAGAGCAGCGCGACCTGCTGGCCGTCGCCGCGATTGATCGCCTGGCCGAGAATGTAGAGCGTTTCGGCCGCGCCCTCCTGGACGCTGGCCAAAGCCGGCTCGATGGTCTCGCCCTTCTCGATCCGGGCCTGGAGATGCAGCAGCGGGTCGTAGGTCGGCACGAGGTCGAGCCCGGTCTGGATCGCCGCGAGCGCCGCGTCCTGCTTGCCGTCGCGCGCCTCCAGGCGCGCCAGCGCCTCGGCCGCGCCGAGATAGGCGTCGGGCGACGTGCGGGCATTGTTCTGGTCGTCGACGACCATACGCAGCGCGCGGCGTGCCACCGCGGGGCGATCGGCCACGATCGCGATCAGACCCTTCTGGTAGGAATTGAAGACCGAGAACCAGGGCGCGCCCTGCAATTCGTCGATCCGCAGCAGCGCCTCGTCGACGCGGCCGGCACCGAGGTCGGCCCAGGCCATCATCTCGCCGAGGAGCAGCGCGTCTAGATCGCTGGGATCGACCACGTCGAATTCTGCGATGGCGGCGTCGAAGGCACCCTTGGCAAGGGAATCGACGCCGATGGCGATGCGCGCCACCTTGCCGGCCTCCGGCACGTCGCGCAGCTTGGCGGCGATGTCCACGGCGTCCTTGAAGCGGCCGTCGGCGAGGAAGGCGAACATCGCGTCCTGCTGCAGGATCTGCGACGTCGGGTCCATGGACAGGGCCTGGACGAAGAGGTCGCTGGCGGTCGCCATGTCGCCGCTGAGCTGGGCGGACTTGGCCGCCAGATAGGCGCCGGACAGGGATTGTGCGTTGATCGCGGGGGGCGTCGTCGCGGGCGATTCCGCCGCGGCCAGTGCCGTCGGCACTCCGGCCGCGGTCGCCAGGAGAGTGGCGGTGAGAAGTCTCAGAAGCCGCATTCTGTGCACGTGAAATCCTCTTCCCGGGGCACGCCCGCAGACGATCGAACGCCGCGTTTCGTGGTCGATGTAATGCCGGTCACCCGTCTGGCCGATTCGCCGAGGGGATGCCAAGCGGCACGCCAATGCAATAGCCCGGCCCGTTCTGGACGCAGAGATTGGCGGGAATGCGGCCCGCAGGGGCCGTGTCCGCCGGCGCAACGCGCCTAGCTGACCCGGTCGATGCAGAATTCCACGACGCCGAGCAGGGCCTCGCGGCTGGCGCTGGGCGGCAGGCCGGCGGCGGCGGAATAGGCCGCTTCGCCATACTGGCGGGCCCGCGAGACGGTTTCCTCCAGCGCGCCGTGGCGGTGGATCAGCGCGGTGGCGCGGGCCAGCGCCTCGTCGTCGTTGCGCCCGCCCTCCATCGCCTCGCGCCAGAAGGCCTGTTCGTCGCCATTGCCGGCCTGGAAGGCGAGGATGACCGGCAGCGTGATCTTGCCCTCGCGGAAATCGTCGCCGGTGTTCTTGCCGAGCGCGGCGGCCGTCCCGCCATAGTCGAGCACGTCGTCGACGAGCTGGAAGGCCAGGCCCAGGCTGCGGCCATAGTCGCGCATGGCCTTGCGCTCCGCCTCGCCGGCGCCGGCGATGACCGGGCCGACTTCGGCGGCCGCCGCGAACAGCGCCGCCGTCTTGGCGTCGATCACCGCCAGATAGTCGGCCTCGCTGGTGGTCATGTGCTTGGCAGCCGAGAGCTGCCACACCTCGCCCTCGGCGATCACCGAGGAGGCGGTCGACAGGATGTCCAGCGCCGTCAGCGAGCCGACCTCGACCATGGTCTTGAAGGCCTGGCCCAGCAGGAAGTCGCCGACCAGCACGCTGGCCTGGTTGCCCCAGATGGTGCGCGCGGTCTTGCGGCCGCGCCGCAGATCGCTCTCGTCGACGACGTCGTCGTGCAGCAGCGTCGCCGTGTGCATGAACTCGACGCTGGCGGCGAGCTTCACATGGGCATCGCCGCGATAGTCGTGGGCCAGCGCCGAGGCGATGGTGAGCATCGGCCGCAGCCGCTTGCCGCCCGACGAGATCAAATGCTCCGCGATTTCCGGGATCAGTTCGACATTCGATCCGGCCATGGCCAGGATCAGCTCGTTCACGCGTGCCATGTCCTGCGCCGTCACCGCGATGATCGGCTCGATCGAGGCGCGGCTGTCGGTCCGCTCGACGGGGCTGGCCAGGCTCACAATGCTACTCCGTGGGTTTGCGGGACGGTCGCACAGGCGATGCCGCGTGTCGTGGGCACAGATGGCGTCCGCGCAGCAGATATAAAGACCGCGCGACGCTGCGTCGCCTGGGTATTCCCGGCATCGCAGCGGCGGCGCTTGCCATCGCCGATGCTCTTCAGGCACTTATGGGGCGTTGCGGTCGTCATCGGGCCGTCCCATCCGTCGGCTTCGGTCGCCACGATTCGCGGAGCCATTCATGCAGGAACTCATGCGGTCGAACGATGTGGTGCTCCTGTCCTTCGTCGATGCACTGCTGAAGGATGCGGACATTCCGCATTTCCTGGCGGATGTCCATATGAGCATCCTCGACGGATCGATCGGCGTGCTGCCCCGACGCGTGCTCGTCGACACCGATCGCATGGATCAGGCCCGCCGCATCCTCAAGGATGCCGACCTCGGTCATGAACTCTCCTGAACCCGGTTCCGCCGGCGCGGCCGATGATGGCGGCGAACCGGCCGTGCGCTGCGACGGCTTTTATGGCGGTCGCTTCGCGCTGCTGCAACCGCAGGGGCGCGGCTATCGCTCGGGCCTCGACGCGCTGCTGCTTGCCGCGACGCTGCCGCAAGGGGCCGGGGGCCGCGTCGCCGACATCGGTTCGGGGGCAGGGGCCGTCGGGCTGGCGGCGGCCTGCCGCAGCGCCGCGGCCGAGGTCACGCTGGTCGAGAACAGCAAGGTCATGGCCGATCTCGCCCGCCGCAGCTTGGTGCTGCCGGCCAATCGCGAGCTGGCCGCCCGGGTCCGCGTGGCGGAAGTCGACATCCTCGCCGGACGCGCGGCGCGCGAGGGCGCAGGGCTCGCCGACGGCGCGTTCGCCCATGTGCTGACCAACCCGCCCTTTCACCCGTGCGACCACCGTGTGTCGCCCGATCCGCTGCGCGCGGCCGCGATGAGCGCGGCCGACGGCGACTTTCTCGGCCGCTGGGTGCGCGCCTGTGCCGCGCTCCTGGCCCATGGGGGACACTTTGCCACCATCGTGCGGACCGACGCGCTGCCGACCCTGCTGACCGCCTGCGAGGGCCGCATCGGCGCGTTGCGGATCGTGGCGATCCATTCGCGGGATGCGGCGCCGGCGCCGCGCCTCGTCGTCCTGGGGCGCAAGGGCTCGCGTGCGCCGCTTGCGGTCCTGCCCGCCCACACCCTGCACCGGCCGGCCGGCGGACTGACGGATTTTGCCATCACGATCGCGGAGGGGACTGGCGATCTCGGCCTCTAGTTGCGGGCGTCGCTCTGCTCATGCGTTGCGAAGCGGTCGGGCGCGCTTACATGAGGGGCATCTCTTTCCCCAGCAGAGGCCGCCCTCTTGGCTAACCGCTTCCAGAAACTTCTCCCCGCCCGCTTCCGTTCGGACCAGACGATCATCCCCGTCGTGCGGCTCACCGGCATGATCTCCAGCGGCGGCACCGCCCTGCGGCCGTCGCTGTCGCTGGCCTCCGCCGCCCCGCTGCTCGCCAAGGCCTTCGCCCACAAGAAGGCGCCGGCCGTCGCGATCATCGTCAATTCGCCCGGCGGCTCGCCGGTCCAGTCGCGGCTGCTCCATCAGCGCATCCGCGATCTGGCCGAGGAAAAGGACAAGCGGGTCATGGTGTTCGTCGAGGATGTCGCGGCCTCGGGCGGCTACATGATCGCCTGCGCCGGCGACGAGATCATCGCCGATCCATCCTCCATCGTCGGCTCGATCGGCGTCGTCTCGGGCTCCTTCGGCTTCGTCGAGGCGATCGCCAAGCTCGGCATCGAGCGCCGCGTCCACACCGCCGGCGCCAACAAGGCAACGCTGGATCCGTTCCAGCCGGAGCGGCCGGAGGATGTCGAGCATCTGAAGGCGCTGCAGCTGGAAGTGCACAAGACCTTCATCGATCTCGTCAAGGACAGCCGCGGCGCGCGGCTGGTCGAGCATGACGATCTGTTTACCGGGCTGTTCTGGTCCGGCCTGCGCGGCCTCGAACTCGGCCTCGTCGATCGGCTGGGCGATCTGCGCGGCACCCTGCGCGCCCGCTTCGGGCCGAAGGTCAAGCTGGAACTGGTGCAGGGCAAGCGCACCCTGTTCGGGCGCCCCCAGCCGGGTGTCCACGCCGCCATGGCCGCGGGCGAGGGACTGGCCGACATCGGCGCGGGCTTTGCCCGGGAGGTCATGGGCGTCGCCGAGGAACGGGCGCTGTGGGCGCGCTTCGGCCTCTGACAACGGCGAGATGCGGCACCGGCCGCGGTCGCGGGGGTCGCCATAAAAGTGATCGGCGGGCGCGCTTTGCTTCCGCCGCTTTTTGTTGCCAAGAGATGGGCCACCGCGCATAATTGTCGGGGAACGGAGCGATGATCGCCTACATGCCGCAGTTTCTTCTTCTTGGCCTGGTCGGGGCCGCCGCGCTGTTCGGCTACAAGCAGATGAAGCGCGATGCCGCGCGCGTGTCGGAGAACAACCGACGCTCCGAGCAGGAAACCCGCACGGGCGCGCAGGGCACGCTGGTGCGCGGCGACGACGGCGTCTACCGCATCAAGAAGGACTGAGACCGGGCGCCGGCGGTTGTCCGCCGGCCCGTCTCGCTCCGACGACCTGCACGCTCTTCTCGCATGGCCGTACCGCACCGGCAGGCGACTGGTGCGTAGGCGACTGCCTATTCCCCTGTTGTCGCAGCCGGAACCGGCCTGCCCGCGCAGGATTACCGGATCATCCCCAACGCGATGACCCCGGAGTTCCGCCATGAAAGCCATCACCTGGCACGGCAAGCACGACATGCGCTGCGACACGGTGCCCGATCCGACGATCGAGCACGGCCGCGACGCGATCATCAAGATGTCGGCCTGCGCCATCTGCGGATCGGACCTGCATTTCTACGACGGTTTCATGCCCGGCATGGAATCCGGCGACATCGTCGGCCATGAATTCATGGGCGAGGTGGTCGAGGTCGGCAAGGACAACCGGAAGCTGGCGGTCGGCGACCGGGTCGTCGTGCCCTTCACCATCGTCTGCGGCGAATGCGACCAGTGCCGGCGCGGCAATTTCTCCGTCTGCGAGCGCTCCAACCGCAATGCCGAGATGGCGGCCAAGATGTTCGGGCACTCGGGTGCCGGGCTGTTCGGATATTCGCACCTGACCGGCGGCTATTCCGGCGGCCAGGCCGAATATGTGCGCGTGCCCTTCGCCGATGCGGGTCCGGTGAAGGTGCCGGACGGCCTCAGCGACGAGGAGGTGCTGTTCCTCGGCGACATCCTGCCGACGGGCTGGCAGGGCGCCAAGAACTGCGACATCCAGCCCACCGACACGGTGGCGATCTGGGGCGCCGGCCCGGTCGGCCTGTTCGCCCTGCAGAGCGCCATCATCCAGGGCGCCAAGCAGGTGGTGGCGATCGACGAAGTGCCCGAGCGCCTGGCGATCGCCGAGCGGATGGGGGCGCTCACCATCAACTTCCAGGAGGAGAGCGTCGTCGAGCGGCTGAACGAGCTGACCGGCGGCAAGGGCCCCGAGTGCTGCATCGACTGCGTCGGCATGGAGGCCCATTCCGGCTACGAGGCCGAGCACCTGTTCGACCGGGCCAAGCAGGCGGTGATGGCCGAGACCGACCGGCCCCACGTCCTGCGGGAGATGATCTATGTCTGCCGGCCGGGCGGCACGATCTCGGTGCCGGGCGTCTATGGCGGCCTCGTCGACAAGATCCCCTTCGGCGCGGCGATGAACAAGTCGCTCAGCTTCAAGATGGGCCAGACCCATGTGAACAAATGGGCCGACGACCTTCTCGTGCGCATCCAGGAAGGGCAGTTCGACACCACGTCCTTCATCAGCCATCGCGGCACCCTGGAGGATGGACCCGAGCTCTACAAGACCTTCCGCGACAAGACGGATGGCTGCACCAAGGTCGTGCTGACTCCCTGAGGCCAGGGCGCCGGGGGTCCGAGAAGACGCGCAAGGGCGCCTCGACCGGCAGCACCCAACAAGCGCATCGGAAGCGGGACGGATCGTCAGGATCCACCCCGTTTCGTTTTGACCGGCTGCGAGGCTGTCTTCGGCCCGGTGAAACGCGCGGTGCCTTGACCGCTTCGCGGCGCTCGTGGCAACTCGCGGCCAATTCCCGCCCCTGACAGGGGCCGCAAGCCGGATTCCGCCCGATGTCTGACCTTCCCCCGCACATGGACCCGCGCCGCTCGTTCCAGGCGCTGATCCTGACGCTGCACCGCTACTGGGCCGACTATGGCTGCGTGGTGCTGCAGCCCTACGACATGGAGGTCGGCGCCGGCACCTTCCATCCGGCGACGACCCTGCGCGCGCTCGGGCCGAAGCCCTGGAACGCCGCCTATGTGCAGCCGTCGCGCCGGCCCAAGGACGGGCGCTATGGCGAGAACCCCAACCGGCTGCAGCACTACTACCAGTACCAGGTGATCCTGAAGCCCAACCCGTCCAACCTGCAGGAGCTCTATCTCGGCTCGCTCCAGGCGATCGGCATCGACACCGCCCTCCACGACATCCGCTTCGTCGAGGACGACTGGGAAAGCCCGACGCTGGGCGCCTGGGGGCTGGGCTGGGAATGCTGGTGCGACGGCATGGAGGTGTCGCAGTTCACCTATTTCCAGCAGGTCTGCGGCATCGAATGCGCGCCGGTGGCGGGCGAGCTGACCTACGGCCTCGAGCGGCTGGCCATGTATGTGCAGAATGTCGACAACGTCTACGACCTGAACTTCAACGGCCGCGAGGGCGACGAGAAGGTCACCTATGGCGACGTCTTCCTGCAGGCCGAGCAGGAATATTCGCGCTACAATTTCGAGATCGCCGACACCGCGATGCTGCTCAAGCATTTCGAGGATGCCGAAGCGGAATGCTTGGCGGTGCTGGCGGCCGGCGCGACGATGGGGGCGAGCCCGCTGCATCGCTGCGTGCTGCCGGCCTACGACCAGTGCATCAAGGCCTCCCACGTCTTCAACCTGCTCGACGCACGCGGCGTGATCTCGGTCACCGAGCGCCAGAGCTACATCCTGCGGGTGCGCACCCTCGCCAAGGCCTGCGGCGAGGCGTTCCTGCTGACCGATGCGGGCGGGGCCTCGGCGGCGATCGCCGCCGCCTGAGCTATCTGCAGCCCCTGCCGTACCAATTCCTTCAGCGACCTTTATATCGCCGTGGAGGGACAGGTCAGGCGCGCCGCCAAGGGCAGGCGTTCCGCAGTGAAGGGTCGATCGCATGCAGTGGCGCGGACGCAGGCAATCCAGCAACATCGAGGACAGGCGCGGCTCGGGCGGCGGCTTCGGCGGCCGTGGCGGGGGAATGCGCCTGCCGGTGCGCGCCGGCGGTGGCGGCACCATCGGCATCATCATCGTCGCACTGGTCCTGTGGCTGGGCTTCGGCATCAACCCGATGCAGCTGCTCGGCATGGCCGGTGGCGGCGGCGGGGGCGTCCAGACCAGCCAGTCGGGCCCAGGCGTCGCCGGCACGGCGGACGAGACCGACGATTTCGTCGCCACCGTGCTCGCCGACACCGAAGACGTGTGGACGCAGCGCTTCCAGGCGGCGGGCGAGACCTATCCGGTGCCCACGCTCGTCCTGTTCGAGGACCAGGTCCGCTCGGCCTGCGGCATTGCCGGCGCCGCCAGCGGCCCGTTCTACTGCCCGTCGGACCGCAAGCTCTATATCGACCTGACCTTCTTCGACCAGCTACGCAACCAGCTGGACGCGCCGGGCGACTTCGCCCAGGCCTATGTCATCGCCCACGAGGTCGGCCACCACATCCAGAACGTGACCGGCGTGCTGCCGCGCTTCAACCAGACTCGCCAGAGCATGAGCGAAGCGGAGGCGAACGCCATGTCGGTGCGCGTCGAACTGCAGGCCGACTGCTATGCCGGCATCTGGGGCCACGACACCCGGCAGGCCGGCTATGTGGAGCCCGGCGACATCGACGAGGCGCTGAACGCCGCCGGGCAGATCGGCGACGACACGCTGCAGAGGCGCGGCCAGGGCACCGTGGTGCCGGACAGCTTCACCCACGGCACGTCCGAGCAGCGCCAGACCTGGTTCCGCCGCGGCTTCGAGACCGGCGACTTCGCCGCCTGCGACACGATGGACGGCGACATCTGAGGCGCGCTGCGTCCCGATCTGATCGGTCGCCGCCATGGCGATGACGCGCCTGGAGGCGAAGGCACATCGGGCGCGGCGCGCCATCGCCGCGCAGGCCACTGCGCTGGAGGAACAGCTCTGGCGCGGCATCCGCGCGATCCCGGGCGAGGGTGGCCACTTCCATCGGCAGGTGGTGATCGGGCCGTACCTCGCCGATTTCGTCTCCCATCGCCTGCGCCTCGTCATCGAGGTCGACGGCGCCCAGCATGCCCGCCCCGAACAGCAGGCGAAGGACGCCGCGCGCGACCGCTGGCTCGGCGAGCACGGCTATCTGGTCCTGCGTTTTGCCAACGGCGCCGTCCGTGCCGATACGCGCGAGGTTCTCAGTCGCATCCGCGCCGCCGTCGACGCGCGGCGGCACCTGCCGCCTGGCGAGGAACCGCCGAAGCCCAGGATCGCCGGCAAAACGCGCCCGCGGCCGAAGCCCGGAACGTCCTGACGGCAGGGGGGGGGGGAACCGGACCGCGCTCCGTCGAATTCTGCCAGCGATCAGGAACCGATTGTTCCGCTCCCCGATTGATCGGCGTCCGGAACTGGGCTTCGATCGCACCGGATCGCTGGGGGAGGGATGCGTGCCGGTCATCGGTCGCACGGTGATGATCGTCGGCAGCCCCGGCGCCGGCAAGTCGACGCTGGCCCGCCGGATCGGCGCGTCGCACGGGCTGCGGGTCATCCACATGGACCAGCTCTACTGGACGGCGGGCTGGCGCAAGCGCGAGCCGACGCTCCAGCTTGCGCTGGTCGAGGATGCCGTGGCCGAGCCGGGCTGGGTGTTCGACGGCAACCACACCGCGACCATGCCGATCCGCACGCAGAAGGCCGATACGCTGATCTGGCTGGACCTGCCCCGCCGGCTCTGCGTCCTTCGGATCCTGCGCCGCATCGCAGGCAGTTACGGACAGGTGCGGCCGGACATGGCCGCCGGCTGCCCCGAGCGCTTCGATGCCGATTTTCTCAGATGGGCCTGGACGTTTCCGCAGCATTCGGGGCCGGGCCTGGCGCGCCTCTACGCGGCGTTCTCCGGGCGAAAATATCGGCTGACGACGCCGCGGGCGGTCGCGGCCTTTGTGACGGAGCTCGGTGGCTGCCACGGAGGGGCGGCCTAGATGCCGCTGCCCGGCCAATGGCGGGCGATGCATGGGCTGTCGCGGGGAGGAGCCGGAGATCGGGCACCGGACGTGACGCCGTCCTTGACACGATCCATGCCGTGGCCGAAGAGCGACGCCGAACCCTGGACGATCGAAGCCCTTGTCCCGCCTCTCCCCTGGGGGAGGTCGCCGCACTGGCAGCGGGCGGGGACGCGTCGTTCCTGCCACCCCACCCCGGCGCTGTCGCGCCGACCCTCCCCATCGAGGGGAGGGTGAGGATTTGCCATGCCCGATCTTCTGCTGGAACTCCGCTCCGAGGAAATCCCCGCGCGCATGCAGCGCAAGGCGGCGGGCGACCTGAGGAAACTCGTCACCGACGCGCTGGTCGAGGCGGGCCTGACCTATGAGGGCGCCCGCGAATACTGGACGCCGCGGCGGCTGACGCTGGACGTGCGCGGCGTCGACGCGCGCTCCAAGGACGTCGTCGACGAGCGCAAGGGCCCGCGCACCGATGCGCCGGACAAGGCCATCCAGGGCTTTCTGCGCGGCGCCGGGCTGGCCTCCCTCGACGAGGCGACGATTCAGTCCGACCCGAAGAAGGGCGATTTCTACGTCGCCACCATCCGCAAGCCCGGCCGCGCGGCGGACGCGATCATCGCCGACATCATGCCCGGCATCATCCGCGGCTTTCCCTGGCCGAAATCCATGCGCTGGGGTCCGGCCTCGCGCGAGCCCGGCAGCCTGCGTTGGGTGCGACCGCTGCAGTCGATCCTGTGCACCTTCGGTCCCGAGACCGAGGAGCCGGTGATCGTCGATTTCGAGGTCGACGGCATCCGGGCCGGCAATGTCACGCGGGGCCATCGCTTCCACGCGGCCGACGAATTCCGCGTCCGCCGCTTCGACGATTACGCGGCCGGCCTGGAAAAGGCCCGGGTCGTGCTGGACGCCGAGCGGCGCAAGGAGATGATCCGCCACGACGCGGAGAACCTCGCCTTTGCCCGCGGGCTGGAAGTGGTGCCCGACGAGGCGCTGCTGGAGGAGGTCGCCGGCCTCGTCGAATGGCCGGTGACGCTGATGGGCGCCTTCGAGGAAACCTTCCTGCAGATCCCGCCCGAGGTCATCCAGCTGACCATCAAGGTCAACCAGAAATGCTTCGTGACCCGCCGCCAGGGCGGCGACGGCACATTGTCCAGCGAGTTCGTGCTGGTCTCCAACATCGCCGCCAGCGACGGCGGCGCCGAGATCGCCCGCGGTAACGGCAAGGTGGTGCGCGCCCGCCTGTCCGACGCCCTGTATTTCTGGCAGACCGATCAGGCCGACCTGCCGGGCCGCGAGGCCCTGGCCCCCTCGGCCGAGACATTCGGGCTGGACCTGTCGAAGCCGCTGGACCAGCGCATGGCCAAGCTCGACGCCTTGGGCGTCACCTTCCACGCCAGGCTGGGCACGCAGGGCGAGCGCGTCGGCCGCATCGCGGCACTGGCGCAGGAGATCGCCGCCAGTGTCTATCCGGACGGCGCGACGCTCTCCGGCACGGCTGTTTCGGCCCATGAGCTGAAGGCGCTGGTCGCCCGCGCCGCGCTCCTCGCCAAGGCAGACCTGACCACCGAGGCGGTCGGCGAGTTTCCCGAGCTGCAGGGGCTGATGGGCCGCTATTACGCGGCGCTGCAGGGCGAGCATCCAAGCGTGCAGGCCGCGATCGAGGAGCACTACAAGCCGCTCGGCCCGACGGATTCGGTGCCCACCGACCCGGTGGCGGTCTGCGTGGCGCTGGCCGACAAGCTCGACATGCTGGTCGGCTTCTGGGCGATCGACGAGAAGCCGACGGGCTCGAAGGACCCCTACGCGCTGCGCCGCGCGGCGCTGGGCGTGATCCGGCTGGTGCTGCACAACGGGCTGGTCATGGCGCTCGGCCGCTTCATCCCGGCGAGCGACCTCCTGTCCTTCTTCCACGACCGCCTGAAGGTGCAGCTGCGTGAATCCGGCGCCCGGCACGATCTGGTCGATGCGGTGCTGTCGGGCGCGCCGGACAACGGCGCGTCGACCTCCCCCCGTATCGGGGATATCGGCCAGTCTCGGACGGCTGCTTCCCGGAACGACGACCTGCTCGACATCACCCGCCGGGTGACCGCGCTCGGGGCGTTTCTCGACACCGAGGACGGCCGCAACCTGCTGGCCGGCACCCGCCGGGCGGCCAACATTCTCGCCGCCGAGGAAAAGAAGGGCACGCGCGTCGCCGATGCCGTGTCGCTCGACCGCCTGAGCGAGCACGAGGAAAAGGTGCTGGCCGGCGCCATCGACCGGGCGGAGGTCGAACTCGACGCCGCGCTGGCGGTCGAGAACTACGCCCACGCCATGACCGCCCTGGCCGAACTGCGCATTCCGGTCGATGCCTTTTTCGAGACCGTGCTGGTCAATGCCGAGGACGAGGCCGTGCGGGCCAACCGCCTGGCGCTGCTCGACCGCATCCGCGCCGCGACCCGCCGCGTCGCCGATTTCTCGCGTATTTCCGGCTGATCGGCCACCGGCCGGCCGGATGGGCCGGCCGTTTTACTGAACGATCGCGACACCGTGGCGCGGAGCGTACCTGCAGTCCGCTCGCACCGACCTGACCGACCGATGGTCGCACAGGTTTCCTGCCGGTCGTCATGCGTCATCGGCAGGCAACGGCTGCACGCCAACCCCGCCCGCTTCGAAGCCCGCAGGCGCTGTTAACCGTGCGGTAAACATATCCTCCGATAATGGGAAATCTTGTGTCAAATTGCTTGCATCGCCCGGACGTTGAGGGCAGCAGGCGCGGCGCTGTAACATTTCGTGATCACACTGCCCGGAACCTGCCAGAATTCGATGGGAAGGATCTGACGTAGCCGCTGGCGAAATGGAGCAGATGCTCAGGGGATCGCCTCCCGGCACATTCGACGACGAGACTTCGAGGGGAAACCACCGAATGACGAAGCCGAGCGCCGCCTGTGCGGCTGCCCTGAAATTCGCCTGTGCTCTGGCCGCGAGCGTGATGCTGCTCCACGCCATGCCTGCCCAGGCGAAGTGGAACGCTCCCTGGAAGACCGGGGACAACGCTCTCGTCATCGACGCCTACGAATTCAACCCGATCAACTGGCAGGAACTGGCCTCGGACGAGCGCATTGCCGGCTTCATCAACAAGGCCTCCGATGGCATGCCGCCCGAGTGGAACTGCGGCAAGGCCAGCGGCGACGACTACAAGCTCTGCAAGAACCGGTGGTGGAAATACTCCGTCACCAAGGAGCTCTACATGACCCGCCGCGAGATGGCGAAGATGAAGGGGCTCCTGTGGGGCGCCT
Source organism: Aurantimonas sp. A2-1-M11 (assembly GCF_036549475.1). Lineage (NCBI taxonomy): Bacteria > Pseudomonadati > Pseudomonadota > Alphaproteobacteria > Hyphomicrobiales > Aurantimonadaceae > Aurantimonas > Aurantimonas sp. A2-1-M11. The sequence goes on from NZ_JAZHLI010000027.1 coordinate 28,454, forward strand.
ACCATCTCGGCCGTCCGGGCAATCCGCGTGCCCAGGCCGACCATTTCGTCGATTTCGCCGAGCCGGCCGAGGACGATCTGATCGCCCTCGACATCGAGGACAACACCGACGACTGGATGAGCCTGTCGGACGCCGAGATCTTCGCCGACCAGGTCAAGATCCGCACCGGCCGCTATCCCGTCCTCTACACCAACGGCAACACGGCCCGCTACATTTCCGACAACAAGGCCGAGTACCCGCTGCTGTCGCGCCTGCCGCTCTGGTATGCCCGCTATCGCGAGGACATCACCGGCAAGTTCCCCGAGGAAACCTGGCCGACCTACGCCCTGTGGCAGTTCTCCTCCATGCACAACTGCAATACCCGCAGCTGCCCGTATCGGGTGAAGGGCGCCAAGACCGACATCGACGTCAATGTCGCCTCCATGGATGTGGCCGGACTGAAAGCTGCCTGGCCCTTCGCCGAACTGCTCGACAAGCCGCAGGCGCCGCAGGAAGCCGACCCGGCGATGATGGTCGCCTCCATCGACGAGGGCACCAAGGCCGAGATCGCCAAGGCCGCCAAGCCGCGTGTTGCTGCCCGCAGCGACACCCCGGAGAACGACCCGGCGGAGCCCGTCGCCGGCACGCTGGCCGCGGCCTATGGCCCCGGTGAGCCGCATGCGCCGCTCGATCCGCTGCAGATCCTGACCCAGGTCGCCCGCACGGAGCAGACCGCGCCGAAGAACGTCTCGGACCCGGCGGGCGAACTGGCCGAGGCCGTTCTCGATCCGGCTGCGGTCGAGCAGATCGGCGACCATGTGGAGACGCTGAAGAGCGCGATCTCCTATGCGGCCAACGAGATCGATCGCCTGTTCATCGGCCGTGCCGAGGCGGCGACCCGTCCGCAGGGGCTTTCGGGCCCGTCGCAGCAACTCGACGAAATGCCGATTGGCGACCGGCGCGCCGGCCTCGGTCCCAAGCAGCGCTCGCGCTTCCTCGCCATCGTCGAATCGGCGGCGGCCGCGCAGGAGGCCAACGCCCTGCCGATGCCGGCGCGGGTTCTGTCGCAGCTCGGCCCCGATGCCTCCGAGCGCGGCGGCCGGGTCGTCGTGTCCGAAGCCCAGCGCTTCGCCGGGCTGACCCAGCCCGAGCGCCGCATCCTGCGGGCCTTCGAAGCCACACGCTGAGTCGACGCGGGACCCGGCCGGGTTCCGTTCCGCGATCAGGTTGCCGAACCACCATCTGCTGATCGCTCGCGCCCCAGCTTCGCCCGTGAGCCGATCGGCCCTCCGGCCTGTTCTCGGTCCTGATCGCGCGATCGCCTCTTTCCTTTCCCCGCCGCTTCTGCAATCGCTCGCGCCGTGAAGACCGAACTCCTCCTGGCCGATGCGCCTGATGCCGAGCGCCGCGCCGCCGAATGCCTGGCGGCCGGTGAACTCGTGGGCATCCCCACCGAGACCGTCTACGGCCTGGCCGCGGACGCGACCGACGGCGCGGCGGTGGCCCGGATCTTCGAGGCCAAGGGCCGGCCGCACTTCAATCCCCTGATCTGTCACGTGCCGGGCCTCGCCATGGCGGAGACGCTTGCCGAACTGGGTCCGGTGGCACGACGTCTGGCGGAGGCCTTCTGGCCCGGACCGCTGACGATGGTGCTGCCCCTGAAGGCCGGCTCTGCGGTCCATCCGCTGGCGACCGCCGGGCTGGCCACCGTGGCCATCCGCGCGCCGCGCGGCATTGCCGGGCGACTGGCGGCCCGTCTCGGGCGACCGCTCGCGGCCCCCAGCGCCAATCCTTCGGGGCGGGTCAGCCCGACCACCGCGGCCCAGGTGCTGCGGGGCCTCGACGGGCGCCTGCCGCTGATCCTCGACGGCGGACCCTGCGATGTCGGCGTCGAATCGACCATCGTTGCGCCCGGCGACGATCGTCTCGTCCTGCTGCGGGCAGGGGGCATCGACCGGGCGGAGCTGGCGCGGGTGACCGGCCTGCCGGTCGTCGATCCGGCGGACGATGCCGCGATCAGTGCGCCGGGGCAGCTGACGTCCCACTACGCGCCGGCCGGACGCGTGCGGCTCGATGCCACCGACATTCTGCCCGGCGAGCACGTCATCGCCTTCGGGGCGACCCCGCTCGCCGGACAGGAAGGGGCGGCGGCGATCGTCAATCTCAGCCCGACGGGCGACCTGCGCGAGGCCGCTGCCGCCCTCTTTGCCGCGCTCGCCGCCTTCGACGCGCCGCACATCACCCGCATCGCCGTCGCGCCGATCCCGCGTCACGGCCTGGGCGAGGCGATCAACGACCGGCTGCGCCGCGCCGCCGCGCCGCGGGGCTGACGCGCGGTCGCAGCGGCAGCCCGCAGGCTTGACGCTCCGGCGCTGTCTCGACGGAAAGCCCTTCGCGGGCTAAGCAACAGGGCATGTCAGAGATCGAAACCGCTCTTCCCCCAGCCCTTCTTGCCCGGTTCGCCGCCATCGTCGGCGACGCCAACGCGCTGCGCGCGCCGGACATGATCGCGCCCTATCTCCACGAGCCGCGCGACCTGTATGTCGGGCAGACAGCTCTGGTCCTGCGTCCCGGCAGCGTCGACGAGGTCTCGGCCATCCTGCGCCTCGCCAACGAGACCGGCACGGCGATCGTGCCCCAGGGCGGCAATACCGGCCTCGTCGGCGCCCAGTCGCCGCGCTCGCCCCGCGAGGTGCTGGTGAACCTTTCCCGGCTCGACCGCATCCGCGACGTCGATCCGGTCGGGCGCACCCTGACGGTGGAGGCGGGCGTCGTCTTGAAGCGGGCCCAGGAGGCGGCGGAGGAGGCGGGCCTCCTGTTTCCGCTGTCGCTCGGGTCCGAGGGCTCCTGCCAGATCGGCGGCAACCTGTCCTCCAATGCCGGCGGCACCGGTGTCCTGGCCTATGGCAATGCCCGCGAATTGTGCCTCGGCATCGAGGCGGTGCTGGCCTCCGGCGAGGTGATCCACGGCCTGCGGCGGCTGAAGAAGGACAATCGCGGCTACGATCTGCGCCATCTCTTCATCGGCGCCGAGGGAACGCTCGGCATCATCACCGCGGCGGTGCTGAAGCTGTTTCCCAGGCCCGCCGGACGCGAGGTGGCGTATGTGGGGCTCGCCTCGCCGGCTGCCGCGCTGGAACTCCTGAAGCTCGCCGAGCGCCAGGCCGGGCAGCAGCTCACCGCCTTCGAGCTGATCCCGCGGATCGGCCTCGACTTCACCCTGCGCCACACCAAGGGCGCCCGGGACCCGCTGGAATCGCAGCATCCCTGGTATGTGCTGATGGAGATCTCGTCGGGCCGGTCGCAGGACGAGGCATCCGCGACGCTGGAGGGCGTGCTCACCGCGGCCTTCGAGCAGGAGATCGTCGCGGACGCGGCCATCGCCCAGTCGCTCGCCCAGGCCGGAAATTTCTGGATGATGCGCGAGGAGATGAGCTGGGCGCAGAAGCCGGAGGGCGGCTCGATCAAGCACGACGTCGCCGTGCCGGTCGCCCGCGTGCCCGACTTCATCGCCGCGGCCGACGCCGCCGTGCTGGCCGCGATGCCCGGCGCGCGGATCGTCGCCTTCGGCCATCTCGGCGACGGCAACATCCACTACAACATCTCGCAGCCGGTGGACGCCGACGGCGCCGCCTTCCTCGCCCGCTGGCACGAGATGAACGACATCGTCCATGCCATCGTGGCGGAGATGGACGGCACCTTCTCGGCCGAGCACGGCATCGGCCAGCTCAAGCGCGACGAGCTCGCCCGCACCAAGGAAGGCGCCGAGATCGACCTGATGCGGCGGCTCAAGACGGTCTTCGACCCTAACAACATCTTGAACCCCGGCAAGCTCGTTCAGGTTTGATTCAAGTTTTCGTCTTGGTAACCGTTGCCGGAGTGAGGAACACTTAACCGCCTTTCTTAGCGCGACTTCAAGATGCGCGGCCTACTGTCGACATATCAAAGCCGGGACACATCGGCTTACAGGGAGAGACCGAACCATCGGCTCTCGACAGAGGCAGAAGGCGTCAATCCATGAGCATCGCTCCGAACACAGCAGCCCGGCCCAACTGGGCCACCGTTCCGGTCCGTCTCGATCCCGCTGCCTCCGACCGTCGCCAGACGATCGAGATGGTCGAAGATGGGGAGATGGTGACCTACAAGGTCGATCGCCGGGGCGCTGTGGTGCATCGCAAGCTCGACAAGTCCGGCATTCCGGTGTCCATCGCGCTGCCGCCACGCGCCTTCAAGGGTGTCGCGGCCCGCGCCATGGAGAATGGCGACGGCGAGGTGACGGTCACCCTCGAGCTGCACCACCACGACCCCAAATGCACCGTGCCGCTTCTGGTGGCCAGTGACCTGTACGACGTGGCCGCCGACTGGCGCGGCTGGTCCGAGCTGTTCGGGCTGCCGATGCTGATGGTCGAGGCCGATGGCACGATCCAGAGTCTCGAGGAGACGCTGGGGAAGATCAAGGCCGCCGCACCCGCGCCGCGCCGCCGCTCGCCGAACCGCCAGCGCCGGCCGCGCTTCCTGGCCCGCCGCAAGCCGGGCCTCGGCATCCGCATGATCGTCAGCGGCGAGGAGATCATCGCCCGCCACTGAGTGTCCGGCTTTCGCAAGCCACAAAGTTCGGCGCCGCGCAGCAACGCGGCGCCGCGCCGCTCCGCTGGGCGGCGCCTCAGCTTGTGGGGATCGGGAAGGACAGCGACCAGAGCGCCGAGAAGACCAGGCCGAAGAACACGATCCAGCCGAACACAGTGTTCGACTTGAACAGGCCGAGGCACTGGTCGGGATCGTCGATGTCGAGCGTGCGGATCTGCCAGATCATCTGGAAGGCGCCGATGGCGAGGCCCGCATAGGCCGGCCAGCTCAAGCCCCCGCCACTGGCCTGTCCGGTCAGGACGAAGGCGGCCAGGAACAGCCCCAGCGTGCCGAGATACAGCAGCGTCAGCGCCGATTTGGTGCGATCGCCGAACAGCCTTGCGGTGGAGCGCACGCCGACCAGGGCGTCGTCCTCCTTGTCCTGATGGGCATAGATCGTGTCGTAGCCGATCGTCCACAGGATACTGCCGGCATAGAGCAGCACCGGCGCCAGCGCCAACGTGCCCCAATAGCCGGCCCAGCCCATCAGCGCGCCCCACGAGAAGGCGAGGCCGAGGCCGAGCTGCGGCCAGTCGGTGAACCGCTTCATGAACGGATAGACCGCCACGGTGCCGAGCGAGGCGATGCCGAGCAGGATGGCGAAATTGTTGAACTGGATCAGCACCAGGAAGCCGACCGCGGCCTGCAGCAGGAGAAACATCTTCGCCTGGCGGCGGCTCACGCGGCCCGAGGGCAGCGGGCGCGACCGGGTCCGTGCCACCATGTCGTCGATCTTCTCGTCGACGAGGTCGTTATAAGTGCAGCCGGCCCCGCGCATGGCGATCGCCCCGACCAGGAACAGCGCCAGATGCCACAGGCTGGGCAGCCCCGTATGCACCGCACCGGCGGCCACGGCCTGCGGCGCCAAGGCGGCCGACCACCAGCACGGCCACAACAGAAGCTGCCACCCGATGGGGCGGTCCCAGCGGGCGAGCTGCGCATATGGCCATGCGCCGCGAGGAAGCGTGCGATAGACCCAGTTGTTCGACGGCGCGTCGGCGACACGATCGGCCTTGTCGACAAGACTGCCTTTGAGATTCGACATGGTCACGACAGTGTCCGCAAAAATGCCGCAGTCAAGTACTTTTCGATATTTAATCGATGGACTTTCTGACGCGCGGAACTTGACCTTGGCCTGTGCACGACCGTAATCGGCGGCTTCGGCCGGCAGGCGCGGTCGGATCGGACAGGAAGACCGAAGATCATCCTTGGTTTGCCGTTCGCTCTATTTCACCGACATTCGTCGCGTTCGGGCAGGGACTTGCCGATCCCTGCCGCGCGATCAAGGCGCTGGCAGGACTGCATGACGATCAATGTTCTACTCATCGGATCTGGTGGCCGCGAACACGCGCTCGCCTGGAAGATCGCGCAGTCGCCGGAGATCGGCGAGCTCCTGGCCGTGCCCGGCAATCCCGGCATCGCCGAACATGCCCGCATCGTCCAGCTCGACGTCGCCGATGCCGCGGCGCTCGCCACCTTCTGTGCCGACAACGCGATCGGCCTCGTCGTGATCGGGCCGGAGCAACCGCTGGTCGATGGCCTGGCCGATGTGCTCGCCGAGGCGGGCATCCCGGTCTTCGGGCCGTCCAGGGCTGCTGCCCGGCTGGAGGGCTCCAAGGGCTTCACCAAGGATCTGTGTACGCTGCACGACATCCCGACCGCCCGCTACCGGCGCTTTTCCGACGCTGCCCAGGCGCGTGACTACGTCAACGCGGGCGGCGTGCCGATCGTCGTCAAGGCGGACGGCCTGGCCGCCGGCAAGGGCGTGACCGTCGCCGAAACCCGCGAAGAAGCCATTGCCGCGGTGAACGCCTGCTTCGAGGGCGATTTCGGCGGACCGGGGGCCGAGGTCGTCGTCGAGGAATTCCTCGAGGGCGAGGAGGCCAGCCTCTTCTGCATCTGCGACGGGGAGCGGGCGCTGTTCTTCGGCACGGCCCAGGACCACAAGCGGGCCTTCGACCGCGACCGCGGGCCGAACACCGGCGGCATGGGCGCCTATTCGCCGGCCCTGCCGATGACCGACGCGGTGACACGGCGGGTCATGCGCGAGATCGTCGAGCCGACGCTGGCCGGCATGAAGTCGGCCGGCGCCCCGTTCCGGGGTGTCCTCTATGTCGGGCTGATGCTGACCGAGACCGGTCCGAAGCTGATCGAATACAATGTCCGCTTCGGCGATCCCGAATGCCAGGTGCTGATGATGCGCCTGAAGAGCGATGTCCTGCCGATCCTCCTGGCCGCAGCCAATGGCGACGTCTCCGGGCTTCGCCCCGAATGGTCCGACGAGCGGGCGCTGACCGTCGTCATGGCGGCCGATGGCTATCCGGGCACCTATGCCAGGGGGACGGCCATCCGCAGCCTGCCCGGGTCCGGGCCGCAGATGCGGATCTTCCATGCCGGCACGTCCCGGACCGACGCCGGGCTGGTTGCGACGGGAGGCCGCGTCCTCAACGTCACGGCCACCGGCACCACGGTCAAGGAAGCGGCGCGGCGCGCCTACGAGGCGGTGGAGGCGGTGGACTGGACCGAAGGGTTCTGGCGCACGGATATCGGCCACCGCGCCATCATGACCGAGGCCTGAGGCCTGAGGCTGGGCAGGCTGGCGCCGCCCGCGCGGCCATCGCCGGATTTTTGCCGATCCGTTTCATGACCACCGCCGCCGCGCCCTTACAGGGGACCGGCGACGGACTCGGGCACACGCGATGCCGGCGAATGCGCGCGCATGGCTGGGAAACCATCCGCCGGACCATACATTAGGCGCACAGGAGCTTTCGAACCCGGAGCGCACACGATGTCCTATCGTCAGGAAAAGCTGACGCGGCCGATCTTCAAATGGGCGAAGACGGTGATGCCGCCGATCTCGGCCACGGAACGCGAAGCCATCGATGCGGGCACCGTGTGGTGGGACGGCGAACTCTTCACCGGCAATCCCGACTGGAACAAGCTGGTCGCCATGCCGCCGGCGCGGCTTTCGCCCGACGAGCAGGCCTTCATCGATGGCCCGGTGAACCAACTCTGCGCCATGATCGACGAGTGGAAGCTGGTCTGGAAGGACCGGGACCTGCCGCCGGAGGTCTGGACTTTCCTGCGCGAGAAGAAGTTCTTCGGCATGATCATCCCGAAGGAATATGGCGGCCTCGGCTTCTCCAACACGGCCCATTCGGAGGTCGTGCGCAAGGTCTCCTCGGCCAGCGTCGTCGCCGGCGTCACGGTGATGGTGCCCAACTCGCTCGGACCGGGCGAGCTGATGCTGCATTTCGGCACGCAGGAGCAGCGCGACCACTGGCTTCCGCGGCTGGCCGACGGGCGCGAGATCCCGTGTTTCGGGCTGACTTCGCCGGAGGCCGGCTCCGACGCGGCGGCGATGACCGACCGCGGCGTCGTCGAGTATGGCGAGCACGAGGGCGAGCGCAAGCTCGGCATCCGGCTCAACTTCCACAAGCGCTACATCACCCTCGGCCCGGTGGCGACGGTGATGGGCCTCGCCTTCAAGATGTTCGACCCCGAGAACCATCTCGGCCGGGGCGAGGAGCTCGGCATCACGGTCGCGCTGATCCCGACGGACACGCCGGGCGTGCGCACCGGTGACCGCCACATTCCGCAATTCACCTATTTCCAGAACGGCCCGCTCTACGGCGAGGACGTGTTCATTCCGCTCGACTGGATCCTCGGCGGGCCCGAGCAGATCGGCCAGGGCTGGACCATGCTGATGACGGCGCTCGCCGCCGGGCGGGGCATCTCGCTGCCGTCGCAATCGGCGGCCGCGGCGGCCTTCTGCGCCCGGACCACCGGCGCCTATGCGCGGGTGCGCACCCAGTTCAACGTGCCGATCGGCATGTTCGAGGGCATCCAGCAGCCGCTCGCCGACATCGCCGCCAACGCCTACCTGATCGACGCGGCCCGGCGGCTGACCGTGGCGGCGCTCGACGAGGGCCACAAGCCCTCCGTCGTCTCGGCCATCATGAAGGCCCATGCCACCTACCGCATGCGCGAATCCGTCGAGCGCGCGATGGACATCCATGGCGGCAAGGGCATCATCGACGGCCCCAAGAACTATCTCGGCGCCCAGTACAAGTCGGTGCCCATCGGCATCACGGTCGAAGGCGCCAACATCCTGACCCGGAACCTGATGATCTTCGGCCAGGGCGCCATCCGCGCCCATCCCTACATGCTGAAGGAACTTCTGGCCCTGTCCGACGAGGACGAGGAGCGCGGCCTGAAGGAGTTCGACACGCAGTTCTGGAAGCATGTCGGCCATTCGGCGACCAACGCCTTCCGCTGCTTCGTGCGGGGCTGGACCGGCGGCATGGCGGCACCTGCGCCCAGGGACACCGCCTTCACCAGCCACTGGCGGCAGCTGTCGCGCTTCGCCTCCGCCTTCGCGCTGGTCGCCGACCTGTCGCTGCTGACCCTGGGCGGCGCGCTGAAGCGCAAGGAGATGCTGTCGGCCCGGCTCGGCGACATCCTGTCCGAACTCTATCTGCTCGGCGCCGTCCTGAAGCGCTTCGAGGTCGAGGGGCGGCCCGAGGTGGACCGGCCGATCGTCGAGTTCATCATGCAGAAGGGCTACAACCGCATGTCGCTCGCCTTCCAGGGCGTGCTCGACAATCTTCCGGCGCGCTGGGCCGCCGCGCTGGTGCGGCTGCTCGCCTTCCCGCTGGGCGTGCCCCACCAGGAGCCGTCGGACGAACTCACCAGCGAGGTCGCCGCGATCCTCATGCGGCCGTCCTCCCAGCGCGATCGCCTGACGCCGGACATCTATCTCGGCGAAGGCCATGCGGAGCATCCGGTCAAGGATCTGGAGCTCGCCTTCGAACTGGTCGCCGAGGCCGCGCCCATCGAGAAGAAAATGCGCGAGGCCAAGATGCGCGACCCGGCCGCGGCGCGGGACGCGGGCATCATCACCGCCGCCGAGTTCGACCGTCTCGCCGAGGTCAAAGCCGCGGTGGACAAGGTCGTGGCCGTCGACGCCTTCCCCATGGCCGACGTCTCCCCCATTGCCGCCCAGCACGACCGCAAACGCAGCGGCGGCGACGAACCCCATCGCGAGGCAGCCGAATAATGGCCAGACCAGTCTATCTCGTCGACGGCGCGCGCACGCCCTTCATCAAGGCACGCGGCAGGCCGGGCCCCTTCAGTCCCGTGGACCTGGCGGTCCAGTGCGGCCGGCCGCTGCTGCTGCGCCAGCCCTTCAGCCCCGACGCGATCGATCTCGTGATCCTGGGCTGCGTCAATGTCGTGGCCGACGAGATGAATCCGGCGCGGGTGGCCGGGCTTCGCCTCGGCCTGTCCGACGAGACACCGGCCTTCACCGTGCAGATCAATTGCGGTTCGGGCATGCAGTCGATCGACACGGCCTTCCGCACCATCGAGCTCGGCAAGGCCGACATGGTGCTGGCCGGCGGCGCCGAGGCGCTGAGCCATTCGCCGCTGGTCCTGCGGCGCGGGGCGGTCGACTGGTTCGCCGAGCTGAACGGCGCCCGCTCGACCACGGACCGGCTCAAGGCCTTCACCGGCCTGAAGCCGGAATTCCTCAAGCCTGTGATCGGGCTGGAGCGCGGCCTGACCGATCCGATCACCGACCTGAACATGGGGCAGACCGCCGAGATCCTGGCCCATCTCTTCAACATCTCCCGGCGCGAGGCCGACGGCTATGCTGCCGAAAGCCACAACCGCCTCGCCCGCGCGACGAAGGAGGGGTGGCTCAAGGACGAGATGCTGCCCGCCTTCTCCCGCGAGGGCGACGTGTTCGACCACGACGACGGCGTGCGTCCCGGCTCGACGGCAAAGAGCCTGGCGCGCCTGAAGCCGGTCTTCGAGCGGCCCTATGGCAAGGTGACGGCGGGCAACGCCTCGCAGATCACCGACGGCGCGTCCTGGACGATCCTGGCTTCGGAGGAAGCCGTCGAGCGCCATGGCCTCACGCCCCTGGCGCGGATTGTCGATTCCGAATGGGGTGCCCTCGACCCGTCGATCATGGGGCTGGGGCCGGTCGTGTCGACGGCGCCGATCCTGAAGCGGCAGGCGATGAGCGTGTCCGACGTCGACCTGTGGGAGCTGAACGAGGCCTTCGCGGCGCAGGTGCTGGCCTGCATGGCCGCCTTCGACGATCCCAAGGTGGCCGACGGCGTGCTGGGCCTCGACGGCCACGGCGGGCGGATCGACCACGCCAACATCAATGTCGACGGCGGTGCCATCTCGCTGGGCCACCCCGTGGGCACCAGCGGCAACCGCATCACCCTGCACCTGGCCAATGCCATGCGCCGGCTGGGCCGCAAGCGCGGCATCGCGACCGAGTGCATCGGCGGCGGCCAGGGCGGCGCCATGCTGCTGGAAGCGGCCTGATTCGTTCCGCCGCCGGGCCGCGAGCCGGCCCGGATGCCTGACATTCGACGAAAGACGAGAGCAGATCCATGGGCAGAATGCTGAAGGCACTATCCGAGCGCGCCCTCGAAATGGGACCGGCGCGCGGTGCGGAGCAGACCGGCAACTGGCGGGCCGCCACGGACGACGACTACGTCTACTGGCTGGTGCTCGATCGCCCCGTCAAGGCGGTCAACACCATCGATCGCAGCGTGATCGAGGAATTGTCGCACCATATCGACCAGATCATCGACCAGCGCCCCTTGGCGGTGGTGATCCGCTCGGCCAAGCCGTCGGGCTTTGCCGCCGGTGCCGACATCCAGCAATTTGCCGGCGCCTCGACCGGCGAGATCCGCGGCATGCTGAAGGAGGCCCATCTGGTCCTCGACCGGCTGTCCAAGGTCAAGGCCAAGACCATCGCGGTGGTCCACGGCCACTGCCTCGGCGCCGGGCTGGAACTGGCGCTCGCCTGCGACCGGCGCATCGCGGTAGCCGATGCCAGCCTGGGCTTTCCGGAAGTCATGCTCGGCCTCCATCCGGGGCTCGGCGGCACCTATCGCGCGACCGCCATCGCCGACCCGATCGAGGCGATGACCATGATGCTGACCGGCAAGTCGATGCCGGCGAAGAAGGCGAAGTCCATCGGCCTCGTCGACGCGGTGGTCGAGGAGCGCCATGTCGCGGCGGCGGTGCAGGCCGCCCTCTACAACGACCTTCCGTCGAGCGACCGGGGCTTCAGGGGCCATGCCTTCTCGCTGCGGCCGGCGCGCTCGCTGGCGGCCAAGCAGATGCGCAAGAGCGCGGCCGCCAAGGCGCCGCAGGAGCATTACCCGGCGCCCTATCGCCTCATCGACCTGTGGGAGGCCCATGGCGGCGATGCCAGGGCCATGCAGGAGGGCGAGATCGACAGCTTCGCCGAGCTGATCGAGACGGATACGGCCCAGAACCTCGTCCGGGTGTTCTTCCTGCGCGAGACGATGCGCGGCCTGAAGGACGGCGCGTCGCAGATCCGGCACGTCCATGTGGTCGGTGCCGGCGCCATGGGGGGCGACATCGCCGCCTGGGCGGCACGGGAGGGCTTCACCGTCACGCTGGGCGACGTCGCCCAGGCGCCGATCGGCAAGGCGATGAAGTCGGCGGCCAAGATGCTGAAGGCGACGCTGAAGGACCCCCTCAAGGTGCGCGATGCCCTCGACCGGCTCGTGCCGGATCCGCTGGGCTACGGCATCGGCCGCGCCGACATCGTCATCGAGGCGGCGCCCGAGAAGATCGAACTGAAGCGCAAGATCTACGCCGAGATCGAGCCGCAGCTGAAGGAGGGGGCGCTGCTGGCGACCAACACCTCGGCGCTGCCGCTGGCCGATCTCGCCGACGGCCTGGCCGATCCGTCCCGCCTCGTCGGCCTGCATTTCTTCAATCCCGTCTCGCGCATGCAGCTCATCGAGATCGTCCGCCACGATGCGATCAGCACCGAGACCGCAAGGCGGGCGACGGCCTTCGCGGTGGAACTGTCGCGGCTGCCGGCCCCGGTCACCTCGGCGCCGGGCTTCCTCGTCAACCGCTCGCTGACGCCGTACATGGCCGAGGCGCTGACCATGGTCGACGAGGGCATCCCGAAGGAGCGCATCGACGCCTGCGCCGAGAACTTCGGCATGCCGATGGGGCCGGTCGAACTGACCGACCAGGTCGGCCTCGACATCGCGCTCGATGTCTCCGCATCGCTGCGCGAGCGGCTGGACACGGCGTTTCCGGAATCGCCCGCCTGGCTGCGCAGCAAGATCGAGGAGGGCAAGCTCGGCCGCAAGACGGGCGAGGGGCTCTATGTCTATGACGACGACGGCAAGCCGAAGAAGCAGCGGATCGACAGTCTGCCGGACGGGTCCAAGGACGACCCGGACATGCTGGACCGGCTGATCCTGCCGATGCTCAACGCCGTGGTCGCCTGCCTGCGCGAGGGCGTGGTGGAGAGCGAGGACGTGGCCGACGGCGCGATGATCTTCGGCACCGGCTTCGCGCCGTTCCGGGGCGGCCCGATCCATTATGCGCGGCAGCGCGGCATCGACGACATCGTCGCGCGGATGACGACGCTGGCCGAAAAGCACGGCGACCGCTTCCTGCCGGACGAAGGCTGGCAGCACCTCAGGCGCTGATGACGCGGCACTTCACCGATGCCGACCGGCTGGCCGATGCGGTGATCGCCGCAGTCGGCACGCGGATCGTGCTGGCTTTACCGCTCGGCCTCGGCAAGGCCAATCATCTCGCCAATGCGCTGTACCGCCGGGCACTGCGCGATCCGTCGATCGACCTGACCATCCAGACCGCGCTGTCGCTCGATCCGCCGTCGGGCGGCGAGGGGCTGGAGGGCCGCTTCGCGGGGCCGCTTGCCGAGCGGCTCTATGACGGCGTGACCCGCCTCGACTATGTCGCCGACCGCAAGCGCGGGGCCCTGCCGGCAAATGTCCGCGTGGTCGAGTTCTTCCTCCAGGCCGGGAGCCTGCTCGGCAACCGGCATGCGCAGCAGAACTACGTCTCGGCGAACTACACCCATGCCGCCGGCTACATTCTGGCGAGCGGCGTCAACGTCATCGGCCAGATGGTCGCGCCCTCGGCGGACCGCGACCGCTGGTCGCTGTCGTCCAACACCGACATGACGCTCGACCTTCTGCCGGCGCTCGACGCGGCCCGGGCAGCCGGCAAGCCGGTTCTGTTCGTGGGCGAGGCGAATGCGAGCCTTCCCTTCATGGAGGGCAGCGCGACGCTCGCGACCGAGCGCTTCGACTGCCTTCTCGAAGGCGAGGCGGTGGAAGGCGCCCGGCTGTTCTCCGTGCCCCGGCAGCCGATCGGGGCGGTGGAATACGCCATCGGGCTCTACAGCGCCGCGCTGGTGAAGGATGGCGGCACGATCCAGATCGGAACCGGCGGGCTCGGCGATGCGCTGGCCCATGCGCTGATGCTCCGGCATCGCGCCCCGGCGACGTTCCGGGCCTGCCTGGCGGCGCTGGGCAACTGGCCGGCGAGCCTCGAGCCGCAGACCGGGCCCTTCGAGGAAGGGCTCTACGGCCTCTCCGAGATGTTCGTCGACGGGCTGCTGGAACTGTTCGAGGCAGGCATCCTCAAGCGGCCGGCCGGCGACGGCAAGGTGCTGCACAGCGGCTTCTTCGTCGGTCCGCAATCCTTCTGCGAGCGGCTGCGCGACATGGCGCCGGAGCGGCGCGCGCTGCTGTCCATGCGCGAGATCTCCTTCGTCAACGCACTGCCGGCGGAGGATCATGCGCGCCATCTGGCCGATCGCCGGGACGCCCGCTTCTTCAATGCCGCGATGCTGGCGACGGCGCTGGGGGACATCTGCTCCGACCAGCTCGACGACGGGCGCGTCGTCTCCGGTGTCGGCGGCCAGTACAATTTCGTCGCCCAGGCCTTTGCGCTGCCCGGTGCCCGCTCGGTCATCGGGCTGCCGTCGACCCGCGGCGCCGGGGGGCCGTCCAACATCCGCTGGGCCTACGGCCACACGACGATTCCGCGGCACCTGAAGGACATCGTCATCACCGAATACGGCGTCGCCGACCTGCGCGGCCGAACCGACCGCGACACGGTTGTGGCGATGATCGGGCTGGCCGACGGGTCATTCCAGGACGACCTTGCAAGGGAGGCGGTGGCCGCAGGGAAGCTGGAAGACGGGTTCGAGCCGGCGCGCAAGAACACGGCCGCGGCACTGGCCGACGCCTTGCGGCCCTTCGCCGCGGCGCTGCCGGCCTGTCCCTTCGGCACCGAGCTGACATCCGAAGAGCAGCGCCTGGTGCCGGCGCTGAAGCATCTGAAGACCGTGCGGACGGACCGCATGGCCCTGGCGCACCTGGCCTATGCCGGCTGGCGCACAACGCCCGATGGGCGCGAACGCGCCGCCCTGTCCCGGATGGGGCTGGAATCCCCGTCCGGCTGGCGGGAGCGCGGCCTTGCCGCCGTGCTGGCTGGCGCCCTGCGCGTCACGCGGGAGGATCCGCTCGGACGGCCATGGGCGTGACGGGAAGGCCTCATAGCCGGGATTGAAGCCAAGCGCGCTACAGCGCGATGCAGAGCGAGGACTGGCTGCCGAGCCCGGTACCGCCGAGGGTGACGCGATCGCCCGCCTTGAGGAACCGCGGCGGATCGAAGGACAGGCCGACGCCGCCCGGCGTGCCGGTCATGATGACGTCGCCCGGCTCCAGCCGCATAAAGCGGGAGATGTAGGAAACCAGATAGGGCACCTTGAAGATCATCGCAGCCGTGCTGGCGCTCTGCTGGCGCTCGCCGTTGACGTCGAGCCACAGATCGATGGCGTCGTGGTCTCCGATCGCGTCCGGCGTCACCAGCCACGGACCAAGGGGCGCGAAGGTGTCGTGGGACTTGCCCTTCGACCACTGGCCGCCACGCTGCAGCTGGAAGCTGCGCTCGGTGATGTCGTTGGCGAGGGTGAAGCCGGCGACATGGCGCATGGATTCCTCGACGCTGAGATATTTTGCCGTGCGGCCGATCACCACGGCCAGTTCCACGCCCCAGTCGACCCGGCTCGCCAGCTTCGGCAGCTCGATCCGGTCGGTCGGGCCGCAGGCCGCCGTTGCGGCCTTGAGGAACAGGGTCGGCTCGGGATTGACCTTGAAGCCGGCCTGGGCGGCGGCGTCGTGGTAATTGGGGCCGACGCCGACGATCTTGCCGATGCGCCGGACGGGCTTGCACAGGCGCACGCCTTCCGCCACGAGTGGCAGCGAAGCAGGATCGAGCCGGACTGCCGCGGCGAGACGGTCGGGATCCAGGTAATCGTTCGTCTGGGAGGACAGATGTTCTGAGAGATCGCGAATGCGGCCGTCGTCATCGAGCAGACCGGGCTTCTCGGAGCCGCGGTCACCAAACCGTACGAACCGCATGCAAATCTCCCTTCAGGCTATGCAAATGAAATGGTTGCTGTGGGCTTTCGGTTCCGTCCCGGTTGATTGACGATTACGTAAGAGTTATTGCGACGTAGGCTGTGAGCCCCGGCGCGACGGCGCCCGGTACCGGGCATGAAGAGGTTTACCATGTACAAGGCACCTGTCGATGACATCGCCTTCGCGCTGAAGAAGGTCGCCGGCTTGGAGGCGGCCATGGAGAAGGGCCTGCTCGGCGAGCTGACGCCGGATCTCCTGGACGCCGTGCTCGAAGAGGCCGGACGCTTCGCCAGCGACGAGATCGCGCCGCTGGCCGATGTCGGCGACCGGGAAGGCACCTCCGTCAAGGACGGCGTCGTAACGACGCCGACCGGCTGGAAGGCCCTCTACGAGAGCTGGTCGGCCGGCGGCTGGAACGCCTTGACCGGCCCGGAGGAATTCGGTGGCCAGGGCCTGCCGACCTCGCTGTCGGCTGCCGTCTTCGAGATGTGGAACTCCGCCTCGATGGGCTTCGCCATCGGCCCGACGCTGACCGTCGGCGCGGTCGAGGCGGTGGAGGCCCACGGCTCGGACGCGCTCAAGGCGACCTATCTGGAAAAGCTCGTCACCGGCGCCTGGATGGGGACGATGAACCTCACCGAGCCGCAGGCGGGCTCCGACCTGTCGGCGCTGAAGACCAAGGCCGAGCGGGCCGGGGACGGCACCTACCGGATCTTCGGACAGAAGATCTACATCACCTATGGCGAGCACGATTTCACCGACAACATCGTCCATCTCGTCCTGGCGCGGCTGCCCGACGCACCGGCCGGGGTGAAGGGCCTCTCGCTCTTCCTCGTGCCGAAATTCCTCGTGGAGGCGGACGGCTCGCTCGGGCGGCGCAACGACGTGCTGTGTCATTCGGTCGAGCACAAGCTCGGCATCCACGGCTCGCCCACCTGTACGATGATCTATGGCGACGGCAGCGTCGACGGCCAGGAGGCCGGCGCGGTCGGCTATCTGATCGGCGAGGAGAATCGCGGTCTCGCCTGCATGTTCACGATGATGAACAACGCCCGGCTGCTGGTCGGCGTGCAGGGCATCGGCGTTGCCGAGGCGGCGTTCCAGAAGGCCCTCGACTATGCCCGCGAGCGCCGGCAGGGCCGCGCGACGCGGCTGGCGAAGAACCCGGTAGCCGGTGGCCAGATGAGCGCCATCGTCGACCATCCGGACGTCGCCCGCATGCTCTTGACCATGAAGGCGCTGACCGGCGCGGTGCGGGCCATCACCTATGCCTGCGGCCATGCGACCGACATGGCCAAGGCGCATCGGGGCGACGCCGAGGCGGCGGCCGGGTGGAAGGAGCGCGCCAACCTGCTGACGCCGATCGCCAAGGCCTTTTCCACCGATGTGGGTGTCGAGGTCGCGTCGCTGGGCATCCAGGTGCATGGCGGCATGGGCTTCGTGGAGGAGACCGGCGCGGCAAGGCTGCTGCGCGACGCGCGCATCGCGCCGATCTACGAGGGCACGAACGGCATCCAGGCGATCGACCTCGTCGCGCGCAAGATCGGCCAGTCGAGCGGCGACACGGTGCGCCACTATTTCGCCGAGCTGGACGAGACGGTCGAGGCCGTGCGTGGCCAGAACGAGGCGGCCTTCGGGCAGACCGGCGACGCGCTGGCCGCCGCGCTCGCCGATCTGCGCGAGACGACGGACTTCCTGGCGAACGCCCTGGCCGGCAAGGACATGGACACCGCGCTGGCCGGCGCGACGCCATATCTGCGGCTGTTCGGCCTGACGGCCGGAGCGGTCTATCTCGCCAAGGCGGCGCTGGCGGATACCACCCGCACCGAGCGCGCCCATCTCGCCCGCTTCATGGCCGAGAACCTCCTGCCGGAGACTGGCGCCCTGAAGCGACAGGTGATCGGCGGAGCCGCCAGCCTGTCTGCCGCCCATTCGATCCTGCAATAGGACTGCGCCATGACCGACCTGATCCAGACCTCGACCGACAAGGGCGTCCTCACCATCCGGATGAACCGGCCGGAAAAGAAGAACGCCATCACGCTCGACATGTACCGGACGATCACCACGACGCTTCAGGCGGCTGCGGACGACGACGCGGTGCGGGTGATCCTGATCGGCGGCGTGCCCGGCGCCTTTTCTGCCGGCAACGACATCAAGGACTTCCTGACCCTGGCCGAGGGCGGCCTGCAGCGCACCGAGATCCACGACTTCCTGACGGCGATCGCCTGCGGGACGAAGCCGATGATCGCGGCGGTCGACGGGCTGGCGATCGGCATCGGCACGACGCTGCTGATGCATTGCGACCTGACCTATGCCTCGTCCCGTTCGGTGTTCCGCACGCCCTTCATCGATCTCGGCCTGACGCCGGAGGCGGGCTCCAGCCTGATCGGGCCGCGCATCATGGGCGACCAGCGGGCCTTCGCGCTGCTGGCCCTGGGCGAAACGTTCGATGCCGAAGCCGCCCGCGAGGCGGGCTTCGTCTACAAGGTGGTCGAGTACGACGTGGAGGCGGTCGCGCTGGAGGCGGCACAGCGCCTGGCGCAGAAGCCGCCCAGGGCGGTGGCGATCGCCCGGCAGCTCCTGCGCGGCGACCGCAAGGACGTCGTCGAGCGGATCGAGCTCGAGATCGAGCATTTCTCCGAGCGGCTGACCTCGGACGAGGCGCGCGCCGCCTTCACCGCCTTCATGGCCCGCTGAACGGACGCCATCCGGCGGGGCGCCTGAGCCAGAGCCTTCAGGACTCGCTGCGGACCGGTGGATCGCCGGCGGCGTCGTCCGCGTCCGGCTCGCTGTCTTCGGCAAACAGGAACTTGTAGGTGCCGATGACGCCGACGAGGCAGATCAGTCCCGCCACCACGTAGAGGGGCCAGGTGGAGTAGCCCTCGAAGACGTGACGGAAGGCCGAGCCGAAGAGGTAGGCGCCGGCGCCGTAGGCGGCCGTCCACAGCGCGGCGCTGATGACGTTGTAGAACAGGAAGATCGGCCAGCTCATGCGCATGGTGCCGGCGACAAAGCCGTTCAGCTGGCGCAGGATGATGACGAAGCGCGCGACGAGGACGACAGCGAAGCCGTAATTCTTGAACCGGTCCTCGACCATGGCGAAGCGCTTCTCGCCGAGGCCGAAATGCGAGCCCCAGCGCACGACGATCTTCCGGCCGTAGCGTCGGCCGACCAGATAGCCGAGATTGTCGCCGACGATCGAACCGGAAAAGGCGGCCAGCAGCACCAGCCAGATGTTCAGCGTGCCTTCGCCCGCCAGCATGCCCGATGCCACCAGGATGCTCTCGCCCGGCAGTGGGATGCCGGTCGATTCGAACAGCACCACGACGAACAGGAAGCCGTAGCCGTACTGGGAGAGGTATCCGTTCATGGCAGGGGCTTAACCACTCGGCCGAAAGAAGCAAAGGGCCGGGCGTTGGCCGACGGAGGGCCGGTCAGCGCTCCAGCAGCGCCACCGCCTCGACATGCCGCGACCACAGGAACTGGTCGATCGGGGCGACCTGGACCAGCCGGAACCCGCCATCGACGAGTATCCGCAGGTCCCGCGCCAGCGTGACCGGATTGCACGACACGGCTGCAACGCGGGAGATCTTCGAGGCGGCGATTTCCTGCGAGACGGTCTCGGCGCCGGCCCGGGGCGGATCGAAGACGAGGCCGTCGTAGGATTTCAGTTCCTTGGCCGGGATCGGGCGGCGATAGAGGTCGCGGCGTTCGGTGGTCAGCGGCTTCAGGCCGGGGCGCGTGCGCCAGGCCGCCGTCAACGCCGCGAGCGGCCCGGCCTCGGTCTCGACCGCGTGGACGCGCGCCTCCGCGGCCAGCCGCAGGGCGAAGGTACCGCAGCCGGCGAAGAGGTCGGCGACATGCCGGGCACCGGCGAGATGCCGGGTGACGAGCGCGGCCATCGCCGCTTCGGCCTCGGCCACCGCCTGGATGAAGGCGCCGGGCGGCAGTTCCACGGTGATGCCGTCGAAGCCGACCGAGGGCGGCCGCGTCATGACGAGGATCTCCTCGCCGACCGTCAGCCGCGCGAAGCCTTCGCCGAGCGCCAGCGCGATCGCGTCCTGGCGCTTGCCTTCCGCCAGCTTGGCTGCGCCGGTGACGGCGATGTCGAGGCCGGTATCGGTCATGGTCACGGCCAGCTTGAGCGGCTGCTTGCGGTCGACCAGCAGGGTGGCCAGGCGCTGCAGCGGCGCGAGCGCGCGCTGGATCGCCGGCAGGGCGATGGGGCAGACCTCGATCGGCACGATGCTGTTGGAATGGGCGGCGTTGTAGCCGAGGAGGACACGGTTGCCGGCCCGCACTGCCGTCAGCGCCACGCGGCGCCGCGAGGCCGGCGGGCAGGTGACCAGCGGGGCGATCTCGGTCTCCAGACCGGCCCGCGCCAGGGCCTCGACCACAACGTCGCGCTTGAACGCCGTGTAGAGTGCGTCGTCGGCATGCTGCAGGTCGCAGCCGCCGCAGGTGCCGAAATGCGGGCAGGGCGGCGCCTGGCGCTGCGGCGACGGGGTGAGGATGGTCGCAAGCCGGAAACGACGACCGTCTTCAGCGGCTTCCACCGTTTCGCCCGGCAGCGTGAACGGCACGAAGGCCGGCCCGGACGGCATGTCGGCGACGCCGTCGCCCTGGGCGCCGAGCCGGTCGATGGTCAGCTGCACGCTCATGGCTTTTCGGCGATCAGCAGGAATTCGTGGTTGCCGTCGCCGCCGGGGATCGGGGAGGGTACCAGCCCCTTCACCTGCCAGCCGGGCTGGGCGGCAAGCCAGTCGCGAAGCGCCTCGGCGACCTGCGGAGCGCTGTCGGGATCACGCAGCAGGCCGTTCTTGGCGATCGCCTCGCGGCCGGCCTCGAATTGCGGCTTGACCAGGAAGACGCCGGGCGTTCCGGGCTCGGCCAGTTCGAGCGCCGGCGGCAGGGCCAGGCGGAGCGTGATGAAGCTGACATCGGCCACCAGCAGGTCGAAGCTGCGGCCGCCAATGTCCTCGCGGGTCAGGTCGCGGGCATTCAGGCCTTCGATGGCGGTGACGCGCGGATCGGCCGAGATGCGCGGATGCATCTGGCCATGGCCGACATCGATGGCGACCACATGGGCCGCGCCGCGGCGCAGCAGCGCCTCGGTGAAGCCGCCGGTCGAGGCGCCGAGATCGACCGCCGTGCGCCCGTCCACCTGGATGGCGAACTGGTCGAGGGCGCTCTCCAGCTTGAGACCGGCGCGCGAGACGTAGTCGGCGGCCGGATCGTCCAGCGTGATCTCGCTTTCGGGCGGCACGTTGAGGCTCGGCTTGGTCACGGTCTGCCCGTCGACCTTGACGTGACCGCGCATGATCGCGTCGCGCGCACGGGCGCGGCTGGCGGCGAGACCGCGGTCGCTGACGAGGACGTCGAGCCGGACGCGCGACAGATGCTGTTCTTCGGTGGAGGCCATGGGCAGGTCATGCGACCAGCGGCGGCAAATGGCAAGCACGTTCGGCCCCGCTGGCGCGCATCTGCGTGATCGCGCAGTCTTTGTGGGCGGGTGATCCATGGTTGCATTGGATTGTATGTACAAAATGTACTAACTTGGGTGAGCGATGTTCGAATGGGACGAAGCCAAGAACCAAGCGAATATCGGCAAGCACGGGGTGAGCTTCACCACGGCAATCCAGATATTTCAGGGGCCGGTCCTGTCGGTGATCGAGGACCGAGGCGACTATGATGAGGGTTCGGCAGGTCAGTATCGGACGGATCGACGGCGTGCTCATCATTGTCGTCGTCCACACCGATCGCGCCGGGGTAACCCGCATCATTTCCGCGCGCCCCGCCAAGCGCAGAGAACGGGACCGCTATGAAGAAGCGTTACGAAACAGAAATCTCACCCGCTGATCTGGCCGAACTGCCCGACGACGCCATCGGCACAAGCGATATCCCTGAGCTCGACGATGCGTTTTGGGAGAATGCCGTGCTCGTCGAGCCGAACCTGACCCAGCCGGTCACCCTGCGGGTCAAGAAATCGGTGCTCGAGGCGTTCAAGGCCGAGGGCAAGGGATACCAGACCCGGATGAACGCGGTTCTGGAAAGCTATGCGCGGACCCTGAAGAACGGTCGCTGATCGCCAGGCAGGGGGCGGTTGGATGCTCGCCTACGCCTGCAGGACGCGGCTCGCTTCGGTACCGAGCGCCCGAAAGACGGCATCGACGATGCCCTGCTTGTCGAGGGCTGCCTGGCGGATCATCGCATCCGGCGCGGCGTGGTCGAGGAAGCGGTCGGGCATGATCAGCGGCCGGATCTTGAGGCCGTTGTCCAGGAGACCCCGGATCGCCAGATGCTCCAGCACCTGGGCGGCGAAGCCGCCGCTGGCGCCTTCCTCGACGGTGATCAGCACCTCGTGGCTGCGCGCCAGGCGGCCGATCAGCTCGGTGTCCAGGGGCTTGGCGAAGCGGGCGTCGGCGACCGTGGTCGACAGGCCGAAGGTTTCCAGTTCCTCGGCCGCCGCGACGGCGTCGGCGAGGCGCGTGCCGAAGGAGAGGATGGCGACCTTGGTGCCTTCCCGGACGATGCGGCCCTTGCCGATCTCCAGGATCTCGCCACGCTCCGGCATGTCGACGCCGGTGCCGTTGCCGCGCGGATAGCGGAAGGAGATGGGGCCGTCGTCATAGGCGGCGGCGGTGCGGACCATGTGGCGCAGCTCCGCTTCGTCCGCCGCGGCCATCACCACCATGCCGGGCAGCGGGCAGAGGAAGCCGGTGTCGAAGGATCCGGCATGGGTCGGACCGTCGGCGCCGACATAGCCGGCCCGGTCGATGGCGAAGCGCACCGGCAGCTTCTGGATCGCCACGTCGTGGACGATCTGGTCGTAGGCGCGCTGCAGGAAGGTCGAATAGATCGCCGCGAAGGGCTTGTAGCCCTCGCTGGCGAGACCGGCGCAGAAGGTGACGGCATGCTGCTCGGCGATGCCGACGTCGAAGGTGCGCGCAGGAAAGATCTCGCCGAACTTGTCGAGGCCGGTGCCGTTCGGCATGGCGGCGTTGACGGCGACGATGCGCTCGTCCTCCCGGGCTTCCCGGATCAGGCTGTCAGCAAAGACGCCGGTATAGCTCGGCGCATTGCCCTTGGACTTGGCCTGGGCGCCGGTGATGACGTCG
This sequence comes from Aurantimonas sp. A2-1-M11, assembly GCF_036549475.1. Lineage (NCBI taxonomy): Bacteria > Pseudomonadati > Pseudomonadota > Alphaproteobacteria > Hyphomicrobiales > Aurantimonadaceae > Aurantimonas > Aurantimonas sp. A2-1-M11. The sequence goes on from NZ_JAZHLI010000027.1 coordinate 51,438, forward strand.
AATTTCGATACGCCGTGATACTTGTCGGCGGAATCCTCGGCGGGACCGTAGCCCTTGCCCTTCTTGGTGACGACATGAACGAGGATCGGCCCCGTCTTGGCGTCGCGGACATTCTTGAGCACCGGCAGCAGATGGTCGAGATCGTGGCCGTCGATCGGCCCGACGTAATAGAAGCCGAGCTCCTCGAACATCGTCCCGCCGGTGAAGAAGCCGCGGGTATATTCCTCGGTCCGCCGCGCGCCCTCGCGAAAGAAGCCGGGCAGATGCTGGCTGATCGATTTCGCCTGGTCGCGCAGGCTGCGATAGGTCTTGCCGGAGACGAGGCGTGCCAGATAGGCGCTCATGGCGCCGGTGGGCGGAGCGATCGACATGTCGTTGTCGTTGAGGATGACGATCAGCCGCGCGTCCAGCGCGCCGGCATTGTTCATCGCCTCATAGGCCATGCCGGCGCTCATCGCGCCGTCGCCGATGACGGCGATGACGTTGTTGCGCCCGCCCGACAGGTCGCGCGCCACGGCCATGCCGAGGCCGGCGGAGATCGAGGTCGAGGAGTGGCCGGCGCCGAACGGGTCGTATTCGCTCTCGGTGCGCTTGGCGAAGCCCGACAGGCCGCCTTCCTGGCGCACGGTGCGCATGCCGTCGCGGCGACCGGTCAGCAGCTTGTGGGGATAGGCCTGGTGGCCGACGTCCCAGATCAGCCGGTCGTCGGGCGTGTTGAAGACGTGATGGATCGCCACGGTCAGTTCGACGACGCCGAGCCCGGCGCCCAGATGACCGCCGGTCTTGGAGACCGCGTCGATCAGGTCGGTGCGCAACTCGTCCGCAACCTGCCGCAGCTTGTTTTCCTTCAGATTGCGCAGGTCGGCGGGGGAGGCGATCTGGTCGAGCAGTGGCGTTGGCGACTTCGAAGACACTGGCTGGACCTCTCACTGCCTGTCAGATGCGCGCGCCGTTGGCGCGCGTGACACTTTACATCGGTTCCAAGCCGCCGGGTTCAACCCGTTGGCACAAACACGCCTGCACAACGGCCGGCGGAAACATCCGGTTGCCTGGGGGAGGAGCGCGCCGCCTCAATCGGGATCGAGAGGCTCCGTGCCGACGGGCTTGCCGGCCCGGTTCAGCTTGATCTTCTCGACCTTGTCCTCTGCGGCGGAGAGCAGCCGGTCGCAATGGTTCTTCAGCTTCTCGCCGCGCTCGTAGATACGGATCGACCGGTCGAGCGGCACATCGCCGCGTTCCAGGTCCGAGACGATCCGTTCCAGTGCGGCGAGCGCATTCTCGAAGCTCATGCCCGAAATGTCGGAATCGTCGGTCGGGAACGGGGATTCGTCGAGGTCAGGCATGGCGTCCGTCTGTCTGGTGTTTCGGGTAGGGGCCGTCGCCGGCCGGATGATGCCGTCAGCCGGTCATCAGCCGCTTGACGTGGGCGGTCGTGGAGACCGCCAAGGCGTGCAGGTCGTAGCCGCCTTCGAGGAGGCTCACAAGCCGGCCCTCGCAGGTGCGGTCGGCAATCTCCATCAGTTCCGCCGTGGCCCAGTCGAAGTCGGCTTCGGTCAGCATCAGATTGGCCAGCGGATCGCGGTGATGGGCGTCGAAGCCGGCCGAGATGATCACGAGGTCGGGATGGAAGTCGTTCAGCGCCGGCATGATCCGGGACCGGAAGGCGTCCCTGAAGGCGTCGCTGCCATCGCCGGCCGACAGCGGCGCATTGACGATGTTGCCGTTACCTGTCTCGTCCCGGGCGCCCGTGCCGGGATAGAGCGGCATCTGGTGGGTCGAGCAGTACATGACCGACGGGTCCGACCAGAAGATGTCCTGCGTGCCGTTGCCGTGATGGACGTCCCAGTCGATGATGGCGACGCGCCCAAGTCCATGCGCCGACTGGGCATGGCGGGCGGCGATGGCGGCATTGTTGAACAGGCAGAAGCCCATGGCGGTCTTGCGCTCGGCATGGTGGCCGGGTGGCCGCGCGGCGACGAAGGCGTTGTCGCAATCGCCCGAGATCACGCCGTCGACCGCGGCCGTTGCCGCGCCGACCCCGTGCAGCGCCGCGGTGAAGCTCTTGGGACTGACGACCGTGTCGTTGTCGACCCGCTTCAGGCCCTCGTCGGGGATCGTCGTCGCGACCTTGCGGACGTAATCCTCCGGATGGCAGCGATAGATCGCCTCGAGCGATCCCTCTGGGGCTTCGGCCCGGTCGAGATGCTGGAAGGCTTCCGCCTCGAGCGCGGCCGCGACGGCCCCCATCCGCTCGGGGCGCTCCGGATGGCCGGCGCCCGTCAGATGTTCGGCGAAGATGGGATGGTGGTAGAGACGTGTCCGCATGGGGCGACTGTAGCGTCCTTCGGGAGGGGTTCAACGATTTGTTTCCCCGGCCAGCACGCCTGTCCGGGTGGGGCAACCGGCGCGGGCGGGGCGGTCAGACGCGCCCTGTCTGGCCCCGGTGGCGCAGGTAGTGGTCGGCCACGGCGCAGGCGACCATGGCCTCGCCGATCGGCACGGCGCGGATGCCCACGCAGGGATCGTGGCGGCCTTTGGTCATCACGTCGACCTCCTGGCCGTCGGCGTCGATCGACCGGGTGGGGGTGAGGATCGACGAGGTCGGCTTGACCGCGAAGCGCGCCACCACGGGCTGGCCGGTGGAGATTCCACCCAGAACGCCGCCGGCATGGTTGGTCAGGAATTGCGGCGTGCCGTCGGGACCGATGCGGATCTCGTCGGCATTCTCCTCGCCCGACAGGCTCGCTGCCGCAAAGCCGTCGCCGATCTCGACGCCCTTCACGGCGTTGATGGACATGAGATTGGCGGCGATGTCGCTGTCGAGCTTGCCGTAGATCGGCGCGCCCAGGCCACCGGGCACGCCCTCGGCCACGACTTCCACGATGGCGCCCACCGACGAGCCGCGCTTGCGGATATCGTCGAGATAGGACGCCCAGCGCTCGGCGGTCGCGGGGTCCGGGCAGAAGAACGGGTTGCGGCCGACCTCGTCCCAGTCCCAGCGGCTGCGATCGATGGCGATGTCGCCGATCTGCACCAGAGCGGCCCGCACCGACAGGCCGGGGACGATCTGCCGGGCGATGGCGCCGGCGGCCACCCGCGTGGCGGTCTCGCGGGCCGAGGAGCGACCGCCGCCGCGATAGTCCCGCACGCCGTATTTCATGTCGTAGGTGATGTCGGCATGGCCCGGCCGGTAGCGCCGGGCGATGTCGGAATAATCCTTCGACCGTTGGTCGACATTCTGGATTTCCAGCGCGATCGGGGTACCGGTGGCGACGAGCTCGCCCTCGCCGTCGCCTGGCATCACGCCGGACAGGACGCGCACCTGGTCGGGCTCCTGTCGCTGGGTCGTATAGCGCGACTGGCCGGGCCGCCGCTTGTCCAGGAAGGCCTGGATTCCGGCTTCGGAAAGGCGGGTTCCCGGCGGGGTTCCGTCCACCACGCAGCCGATCGCGATCCCGTGGCTCTCGCCCCAGGTCGTGACGCGAAAGAGATGACCGAAGCTGTTGTGGGACATGGATTTCCGCCGGAAGGAGAAGGGGCCTGGGGGCGGCCCCGCTTACGTTAGCTTAACCAACCTCGTCAAATGCGACGGATCGATACAATTTGTAATTTCCACGCACGAGAATTGACACATTCGGGGCCAAGGTTCGCAAGTGTCACAAGCCTCCGGGGAGGGGCTGCGAGGATGCCGCGAACGACGACGCCGTTCGCGGCGCATGTTGAAGGACCATACAGTGAGCAGACAGATTCTCGCATTCTTCGCAACGTCCTTTCTCACCGTGGCGATGACGATCCCGGCCATGGCGGAAGAGGTCGACGGTACCATCGAGACGATCGACCGCGAGCGCGCCCAGTTGCGGCTCAGCGACGGCGTCACCTACCGTCTTCCGGAGTATTTCGACTACGACGTCGTCACCCCCGGCATGGACGTCGTGCTGATCTTCGGCGAGGCCGAAACCTTACGCATCGTCGACGCCGGCTGAGCGTCTCAGACCCAGGTCAGCCCGCCGTCGAGCCAATGCAGGATCCGGTCCTGCGCGATGTCGCCGCGGGCGGCCGCCCGGTCGTCGAATCCCCCGTACATCCGCAGCACGCAGCGCGACACGCCGCCATGGGCGGTCATGATGGTCGGCCGGGACAGGTGCTCGAAGACGGGACGCACCCGCTCGGCCAGCATGGCGTAGGACTCGGCCTTCTCGCCGGGCGGGACGAAATTCCACTTGTCGGCCTTGCGGGTGGCCGGACCGGTCTCGTCCGTCCGGCGGATCTCGTCCAGCGTCGAGCCCTGCCAGTCGCCGAAATGCAGTTCGACGAGGCTCGGATCGGTGGCGAAATCCTCGGGATCGAGGTCCAGTTCGCGGCGGATGATCCGCATCGTCTCGGTGGCGCGGCCGAGCGAGCTCGAGACGAAGCTGAAACCGGGCGCACCGGCGCCCAGCAGGTTGCGCAGGCACAGGCCGTTGCGCCGGGCCTGCTCGCGACCGAGCTCGTTGAGCGGAATGTCTTCCTGGCCCTGCAGGCGGCCTTCCGCGTTCCAGTCGGTCTGGCCGTGGCGGCAGAGATAGAGCTCGGTGGGGATCATCGCGGCGTCCGCCGTTCTGGCAAGGAGATCGACCGGGCTACGGCAGGTCCTTGACCACCGAGATGTCGGGAGCGTCGACGGCCTTCATGCCGACCACATGGTAGCCGGAATCGGCGTGGTGGATCTCGCCGGTGACGGCGCGCGACAGGTCCGAGAGGAAATAGAGCCCCACATCGCCGACCTCGTCGATGGTCACGGTCCGGCGCAGCGGCGCGTTGTACTCGTTCCATTTGAGAATGTAGCGGAAATCGCCGATGCCGGAGGCGGCCAGCGTCTTGATCGGACCGGCCGAGATGGCGTTCACCCGGATGTTCTTCGGGCCGAGATCGACCGCCAGATACTGGACGCTCGCTTCCAGCGCGGCCTTGGCAACGCCCATGACGTTGTAGTTCGGCATCACCTTCTCGGCGCCGTAATAGGACATGGTCAGCATCGAGCCACCATCGGTCATCAGCTTCTCGGCGCGCTGGGCGACCGCCGTGAAGGAATAGACCGAGATCTGCATGGTCTTGGCGAAATTCGCCTCGGTCGTGTCGACATAACGGCCCGTCAGCTCGTCCTTGTCGGAGTAGCCGATCGCGTGGACGAGGAAGTCGAGCTTGCCCCACTTGTCCTCGATGGTCTTGAAGCAGGCGTCGATGGTGGCGGCATCGCCGACGTCGCAATGGCCGACGACCAGCGCGTCCAGTTCCCTGGCGAGCGGCTCCACGCGCTTGCGCAGCGCGTCGCCCTGATAGGTGAAGGCCAGTTCTGCGCCGGCCTGGCGGGCGGCCTTGGCGATGCCCCAGGCGATCGACCGGTTGTTCGCGACACCCATCACGAGGCCGCGCTTGCCGGTCATCAGACCCGTCGATTCGGCCATGGCGCGACTCCCTTAAGACTGCGTGCAAACAATGCTTTGGCGGCGGCGGGTATGGCATAGCCCCGGCAGGCCTTCAAGCACGCTTGCCGGGCCGCCCCGCCGGGATCGTCGTTTGCCCTACCACCGTGGCCGATCAGCCGACGGCGTTCTCGCGCTCGGCCTGCTTCTCGAACAGGGCGGCCAGATCCGCGTCGCCCTCGGGCAGCATGATGCGGACCGAGGCGAGGAGGTCGCCGCGGCCGCCGGCCTTGGTGGTCAGGCCCTTGCCCCGCAGGCGGAAGGTCTTGCCGGAATTCGTCCAGGCCGGGATGCTGAGGGCGATCCGACCGTCCAAGGTCTCGACCTCGACCTTGCCGCCGAGGACGGCGGTCTTCAGCGGGACGGGCAGGTCGTGGACCAGATCGCGGTCGTCGATGCGAAAGCGCGGATGCGCCACGAACTGGATCGTGACCAGCGCGTCGCCGGGCTTGCCGCCGGGCACCGGGGCCGGCTGCCCCTGGCCCTTCAGCCGGATCGTCTGGCCGTCCTCGACGCCCTCCGGCAGCCGGATCGCCAGCCGCTTGCCGGTCGGGAATATCGCCTCGACCTTGGCGCCGGAGACCACGTCGGCGAGCTTCACCTTCAGATTGGCGGTGATGTCCTCGCCCTTGGCGCTGGCATTGCGGGCGGCCGTGAAGCCCGATGCGCCGGGCCGCCGGCCGCCGGCCGCGCCGGCGAAGGCCTGCTCGAAGAAGTCGGCGAAAAGGCCGTCGCCGCCGAGATCCTCGGGGCCGCCGGTGGAGCGGAAGTCGAAGCCGCCCGGCCTCTGACCCCGCCCGCCGCCGAAGCCGCCGGCACCGAAGGGGCTGCCGCCGCCGCCGAAGCCCTGGAACTTCTGCTTGCCGTCGGCGTCGATCTCGCCGCGGTCGAACTGCGCGCGCTTATCCTTGTCACCGAGTATCTCGTAGGCCTGATTGGCCTCGTTGAAACGCGTCGCAGCGCCGGGGTCGCTCGCATTGGCGTCCGGATGATACTGCTTGGCGAGCTTGCGGAAGGCGGACTTGATGTCCTTCTCGCTCGCATTCTTGGCAACGCCGAGGACGGCGTAGGGGTCGCGCATGACGCAATCGGTCCTTCACGAGTGATGGCTTGGCGAATGTGCACGGCCAGGCCGCGCCATGTGCCCATATGGTGGGTGCCGTCGGAGAATTTAAGGGTCGAGAGCGTGGAACGGACTAGAGCGTCGGGCGATTAATCTGCAACGCAGCCTGCAGCTTTGAAATAATTCCAGCATTCGTCGGATGTGAAGAGGGCGCAGATATCGCCGACAGCGCGCCAGAGATCAT
>NZ_JAZHLI010000028.1:0-57174 GCF_036549475.1 Aurantimonas sp. A2-1-M11
CAGAGACCCCGGGAAGGACTCACAGCGCCTCAGGCGAATGACCGCAGCATGGGACGACGAGTTCCTTGCAAGCCTCGTCAGACCCTGAGCTCATTCACCCGATTCCCCTGGGTATGCAACAGGTCTAAAGTCTAGCGAGCACTGCATCATTCGTGTGCGGCTACGGGATCGGGGTTTTTTCGGGCTCGCGCGCGGTCCGGAAATCTGGCGATATCGTCGCGATGCTTGCTGTCCGGCAGGCTTCAGGACCATGTCTGGAGTTATGAACACGCGGATGGAAGATCGCCCGCCGGGGCCGCCCTGTTGGCCGGGCATTTGACCGAAGTCATTGCCTGTCGCTCGATCCCGCCCCTAAGAAGGGGAAAAGGGAAAGAGACCATGGCACGCACGCGCCGCCCCGGCCAGCGGGGGGATGGCCGACTTTCATCAGGCGAAATACGACGTCTTCCGCATCCTGCAGCGCAGCGAGCGGCAGGTGCGGGCGCTGATGCAGCCGACGGGTGGGCGCGGCGTCTGAGCCGAGGCTCGCCCGTCCATCCCCGGCATGCTACCAGCCGCTGATATCCCATCAAACAGAGCGTTTCTTGTCCGGCCTTCAAGACGCATGACGCTCCGGAATGCGAAGGAACTACCCATGCGCTTTGCCAGCTATCCCAGTCTCGAAAATGCCAGCGTCGTCGTCACCGGCGGCGCGTCCGGCATCGGCGCCGACATGGTCCGTGCCTTCGCCGAACAGGGCGCGAGGGTCGGCTTCGTCGATATCGACCGCGAGACCGGTGCGGCCCTGGCGGGCGAAATGTCCGGGGCCGGACGGCAGGTGCGCTTCGAGGGTTGCGACCTGCGCGACATTGATGATCTCAAGCGCGCCTTCGCGGCGCTCGCCGAAGCAAACGGACCCGCGGCCATCCTCGTCAACAATGCCGCGCGCGACGATCGCCACGGCTGGGAGGACGTGACGCCGGACTATTTCGACGAGCGCATCGCCACAAATCTGCGTCACATGTTCTTCGCCATCCAGGCCGCCGCGCCCGGCATGATCGCGGCCGGCAAGGGCTCGATCATCAACATGGGGTCGAATTCCTGGTGGGAGGCGTCCGGTAACATGCCCGCCTACACCACCGCCAAGGCGGCCGTGCACGGCATGACCCGCTCCTTCGCGCGCGACCTCGGCGAGCACCGCATCCGGGTCAACACGGTGGTCCCGGGCTGGATCATGACCGAACGCCAGAAGCAGCTCTGGGCCAATCCCGAGGCGCTGGACCGGCACAAGGCGCGCCAGTGCCTGCCGGACCTGATCGAGCCGGTCTATGTCGCCCGGATGGTGCTGTTCCTGGCCTCCGACGACGCAGCCATGTGCACCGCCAACAACTACATGGTCGAAGCCGGATCGATCTGATCACGCGCCCGCTGGAGCCCGGCCCGCGTGCCGCCTGATGGTGCGCGGGATGCGGGCAGCATCGCGCCAGTGCGCCGAAGTCGAAAAATGCGCGGGTCCGGCCATCGCCGGGCTCGCTTTCGCGGCCGGGGCGGGGCAGAAGCGGTCCATGCATGATGTGAGCCGCGACCTTTCATGACCAAGCCCAGCGGCGTTCTGGCCGGGATCCTGCTGACGATCCTCTCCGGCTTCCTGCTGGCGACCATGGACACCTTCGGCAAGCATCTCACCGGGGAACTGCCGGTCATCGAGATCGTCTGGGCGCGGTATTTCTTCCACACCGTTCTGATGACGGCCTGGCTGGCCAGGACCCGCGGCCGCAGCTTCCTGCACAGCCGGCGGCCGGGCCTGCAGCTGGCGCGGGGCGCGGCGCTGCTCTGCGCGACGACGCTGATGTACATCTCCTTCGCGCATGTGCCGCTGGCCGACGCGACGGCGGTGCAGTTCTTCGCCCCGGTGCTCGTCACAGTCCTGTCGGTGATCTTCCTGGGCGAGCGGATCGGCGTGCCGCGGATCGCGGCCGTGCTCGCCGGCTTCGTCGGCGTGCTCCTGATCGTGCGGCCGGGATTTGCCGATACCAGCCCGTATCTGCTGCTGCCGCTGCTCTCGGCGGTGATCCTGTCGGGCTATTTCCTGATGACGCGGGCGCTGTCGAGCCCCGAGGAAAACGCGGCGACGCTGTTCAACACGACCGCCGTCGGCGCCGTGCTCCTGACGCTCGTCGTTCCCTTCGTCTGGGAGACGCCGACATGGACCAGCTTTACGATGATGGTGACGATCGGCACGCTCGGGGCGCTCGGCCATTTCTGTATCGTGCAGGGCTTTTCCTACGCCTCGGCCTCAGCGCTGTCGCCGTTTCTCTACGCCCAGGTGTTCTTCGCCAGCATCTACAGCGTGACGCTGCTCGGCGATCCGCTCAGCCTGAACTTCATCCTCGGAGCCGCGATCCTGATCGCCAGCGGCCTGACCATCTGGTGGCGTGAGAACCGCGCCCGGCGCTGAACGCCGACAGCATCAGGGTCGTCCGGCGTCAGGAATTGTCCCAGACGATGCTTTTGCTGATGCGCGGCCGGAAGGTGTATTCCTTGGTCATCTTCGTGCCGCCGAAGAACCCACCATAATCCATGACCGGATTGTAGGGGTAGCTGACGGTGACCACCACGAGATAGGTCGCGGCGTCGAAGACGAGCTCGGGCGGCACGGTGTAGGGGTCGCCGGGATTCAGCGCCGGGCCGGTATTGGCGCGCGACCAGTCGACCGTGCCCTTGCCCGTGGCGTCGACGCTGACCGTGGTGACGATCATGGTCAGCCCTTCGGTGGGGAAGGGGACCATGATCGCCGCCGAGATGTCGTAGATGTTCTGGAGCCCGATGCTGGTCATCGTGCGGTTGCGGGCGACGAGATTGCCGACCGTCTCGGCCGTCGATTCCACCTTGCGGCTCGCCTCCAGCGCCTTGGATGCCTCGAAGCCGCCGAGATAGATCAGCAGCAGCCCCGGCAGGATGATGGCGAATTCCAGCGCGGCGACGCCACGGCGGTTCGCCCAGAAGGCGGAAAGACGTTCGCGTGTGCGGCGAAACGGGACGGCGAGCTGTGCGATCATCGGTCCCTCAGCTGCAATTGGCGTTGCTGTTCAGGCGATCCCCGAAGGGCTCGTTCATGAAGGCGGCGATGGAGAACATGACGCTGTTGCCGTCGGTATCGGCGGCCAGCTTGTGCAGGAAGGACGCCGTCCAGGGCCATTCGTAATAGGCGCGCAGCACGGTGATGGCGTTGGCCGCGCCAGGATCGAAGCAGAAACTGCTGTCGTCCACCCGCTTCAGCTTCATCGGCACGTCCGTCGGAATGTCGGCGAAGGCCGGGATGGTGCGCAGGTCGAGCTTCAGCTTGTCGCAGGTCAGAAGGAAATCGACCTTGCCGCAGATCTTCTCGCGGAACACCGCTTCCTTGATGTCGGCCTGCTGGATCTGGCCGGTGAAGACCTCGCGGGCGACGTCATCGACGGCGGTGTCGAGGAGGATGCCGGCGGCGGAGATCACGAAGGTCTCCACGATCGCGAAGATCAGCATGAAGAGCGGCGCCGCGACCATCGCGAATTCGACCGCGGTGGCGCCGGACCGGTCGCGCCCGAAGGACCTGCGCTGGTTGTTCTGCGTCTTGATGACGGATCGAAGCGGCACGGTGATCTGGTGTCCCCGAAATGGTTCGCGAGACACGATCATCGGGCACGGGAGTTACTTTTCTCTCAGGAAAGTCACGTCAAACTGCGCGATCGGCGGTCAGGGTTAGCAAAACGTGACTTTCGGGGAGACCGGAAAGCGCTTGCGGCCGGGCCGGCAACCGGATTAGCCCGAAGCGGCAACTGACGGGAGTGAGCGATGAGCGAGGACAAGATCGACACGGCGCTGATGGTGGAGGCCGTGCGGGCCGGCATGGCGGCCATCCTCGCGCAGTCCGGACGCGGCGTCGACTTCAAGTCGGACCGATCCCCGGTCACCGAGGCCGACAAGGTTGCCGAACGGGCGATCGTCGCGGTGATCGCGCGGGACTGTGCGCTGCCGATCGTGGCGGAGGAAGCCTTTTCGGCCGGAGAAGTCCCCGCGGTCGGCCGGCGTTTCCTCCTGGTCGATCCGCTCGACGGCACCAAGAGCTACATCGCCGGCACGCCGGACTACACGGTCAATGTCGCCGTGATCGAGGAGGGGGTGCCGGTCTTCGGCTGCGTCGGCATTCCCGAGAGCGGGACGATCTACCATGGCGGGGCAGGTACGCCCGCCGTGGTGGAGCGCGACGGCCGCACCGTAGCGCTGGCCTGCCGCAGGGCCGGGCCGGCACTCGATGTCGTTGCCAGCCGCAACCACCTCGACGACGCGACCCGCGCCTATATCGACCGCCTCGACGTGGCGGCGCGCAAGTCCATCGGGTCGTCGCTGAAATTCTGCCTGCTGGCCGAGGCGCAGGCCGATCTTTATCCGCGCTTCGGCCGCACCATGCAGTGGGACACGGCGGCCGGCGATGCGGTGCTGCGCGCGGCCGGCGGCATGACCGTGACGCTGGACGGCACGCCGCTGGCCTATGGCCGCACCCAGGCGCCGGACGAGGATGTCTTCGGCAATCCGTATTTCATCGCGGTCGGCGATCGGGAGTTGCTGCGCCGGCCGGGGATCGTGCCGCAGCCGGTGCCTTGAATATCGGCCCGACCATGGGACTCGCCATCCGGACCGCACGACGTCCTAATAGGCCGATTTCGTCCGCATGAGGCTGAAGGGCGTCATGGCGAGGATGTAGAGGTCGAGCAGCAGCGACCAGTTCTCGATGTAATAGAGGTCGTGCTCGAACCGCTTCTTCAGCTTGTTGGGCTCGTCGATCTCGCCGCGCCAGCCCTTGATCTGCGCCCAACCGGTGATTCCCGGCTTGACCTTGTGGCGGCCGAAATAGCCGTCGACGATCGCCACGAAGGTCTCGTTGCCGCTGGAGATGGCGTGGACGGCATGCGGCCGCGGCCCGACCAGTGACAGGTCACCGCGCAGGACGTTGAACAGCTGCGGCAGTTCGTCGAGTGAGGTCTTGCGGATGAAGCGCCCGACGCGGGTCACCCGCTTGTCATACCGGGTGACGATCTGGCGGGCCAGCGGATCGGACATCTCGGCATAGAGCGAGCGGAACTTGAACACCTCGACGATGTGGTTGTTGAAGCCGTGCCGTTTCTGGCGAAAGATCACGGGACCCTTGGAATCCAGCTTCACGGCGAGGGCGGTCAGAAGGAAGACCGGCGAAAGCAGGATGATCGCGAGGCTGGCGAAGATCACGTCGAAGACCCGCTTGGCGATCCAGTCCCAGTCCGCCAGCGGCCGGTCGAACACGTCGATCAGCGGCACGTCGCCGACAAAGGAATAGGTCCGCGGGCGAAACCGCAGTTCAGCCGAGTGGGCCGACAGGCGGATGTCCAGCGGCAGCACCCACAGGCGCTTGAGCAGGGACAGGACTCGCTGTTCGGCCGACAGCGGCAGGGTGACGATGAGCATGTCGATGCGGGTACGGCGGGCGAACTCGATCAGTTCCCGGATGTTGCCGAGCTTGGGATAGCCGGCGACGATGGGCGGCGAGCGGCGGTCGTCGCGGTCGTCGAAGATGCCGCAGATGCGGATGTCGCTGTCGGGCTGGCCTTCCAGCTTGCGGATCAGGCTTTCCGCACCGCGACCGCCGCCGACGATGATGGCGCGGCGCTCCATGCGGCCGTTCCGCAGCCAGCGTCGGATCTTGGCGCGCAGGGCCAGGCGTCCGATGGCCAGGAGCAGCGCGCCGCCGACGAACCAGCTGCCCATCCAGACGCGGGAATAGGCGGCGTCGTTGTAGAGGAAGAACAGGCCAACCGTGAGAAGGCAGAGCGTCAGGCTCCAGGCCACGACGATGCGCCAGAGTTCGGCGGCCCGCCCCTTGAGCACCGAGAGCTCGTAGCCGTCGGCGAGATTGATCGCGACGACGCCGAGGGCCGAGCCGACCAGCGTCAGGACGAGATAGGATTCCCACAGATTGGTCGTGATGCCGACATAGCTCACGAAGACCGTGAGACCCACCAGCGTCAGCAGCACGAACTCCACGCTGCGCCAGATGCCGGAGAGCATGCGAGGCGTGATGAAGTCGCCCTTGTACTGTGCCGCAGCCCTGGCCGCGAAGGCGTTGAGCTCGACCGGTCCCTCGGGCTCGGGGAATTGGACGATCGTTTCGTCGTTGAACGGCAGACCGTAATCGATCTTCGCCATGTCGGGTTGGCTCCCATTCCGCCAGCGGTTCGGGCCGCGACCGCGGCGGGTCGACGGCCCACGCGATCCCGTTGTGGGGTCGCGGATGGTCTCTTCGGGCGGACAGGATGGGCGCAAAGGGCTAAGATATGCTTGAGCCAGGGCAGGCAATTGGCGGCGAGGGGCGGGGACGCAATACCTGATCCCGCTTCTCGCGTCGAAGCCGGCGGACCGGCTTCGCATGTGTGACCCGCTGCCGGCGACGGCGGGCAGCCTGGCTGGACAACCGCGCGCCTACGTCGCGACGGCGCAGCCGGTCCGTGTCAGAACCAGCGCTCCCGGACATAGACCGTGTCGCCGGGAAGAATGGGGTCGGAGACGAGCACCCGGCCGGACACGATGCGCTTTCCGACCTGGCGGGTGATGTCGACGGTGCCCTGCTCGGCACGCGGGCTGAAGCCGCCGGCGACCGCGATCGCCTTCTGCACCGTCATGCCGGGGAAATAGGCGTACTGGCCGCCCGTTGCGACCTCGCCCATGATGAAGAAAGGCCGGTAGGTCTCGACCTGTGCGGTGACGTCCGGATCGTTGAGATAACCATTTCGCAGCCGGTCGGCGATCTCGCCCTCGATCTGGGTGGTGGTGCGACCGCGGGCCGGGATCGATCCGACCAGCGGGAAGGCGACGTAGCCGGCCTTGTCCACGGGATAGGCGCCGGTCAGGCCGGCCTGTTCGAAGACGGTGACGCGCAGGACGTCGCCGCTGTCCATCCGGTAGGGCTGGTTCAGCATGGCATGGAAGGCTGGCGACACGGGCTTGTACGCCGCACACCCGGGCAGGCTGATCGCTATCGCTATGATGAAGGCCAGTCTCGGCTTCATGGCTTGAATTCCCGTGGCAGTCCGGCGGACTTGGCATGGCGCCGTCATGACCTTGTTGTTAGACCGTTAGGGTTAATCGACCGTAAAAAGCCCGACTGGCGGAAGGCGTCCGGCGGGATGGGGTGCTGAGCCGTCCCTTAACGGCACGGTTACCGGGCAATGGCAGGTTGCTTGCAAAGCTCACGCATCCGGAGTGCGCATGTCGTCCTGCCTCGAACCGATCCCGTCCCGGCTGCGCCGCGCGGCGACTGCCCTGCACCGGCTGCCGGCCCATGCCCCCGGGAGAGCAGGGCGATGATGGCGGGAAGCCTCCACGCGCTGGGTTCGTCCTTGAGCGGTCTCTTCGCCGGAGGGCGAGGGCGCCCGGCCCGCCGGTTCCCTGAGAGGGACGTCCCTTCCCCCAGAGCGAGTGCCATGGACATGGCGGACGACAGCCCTGCAGACACCGCGGACGACGAAGGCGGCCAGCTCGAACAGGTGGTGACGGCGCGCGAACTGGTCATGGCTCTGCACCGCAGTGCCATCGCCCGGCTGGTGATGCTGTCGGCCGATGCCGACACGGGCTGCTTCGGTGGGGTGGAACTGGCCCGCGCCATCGCCCGGACCGGCCTGTCCTGCATCCTTATCGATCTTTCCGGCGACGAACGGATCGCGGCAGAAACAGGCATTGCGCCGGACAGTCCCGGTCTGCGCGAATTCTCGGACAGCCGGGTGCCGTTCGCCGACATCATCCACCGCGACAGTCGCGGCGACTGCCATGTCGTGCCCTCGAACGGCGCCGCGCCGTCGCCGGACTCGCCCGACATCGCACTGCTGCTGGCGGCCTGCGCCGAGGCCTATGACTGCACGATCGTCCAGCTCGGCGCGGGCTCGCGGGCCGAGCTGGCGTCGCTGCTCGACGAGGAGACCGCGATCGTGGTGGCGGGGCTGGCTAGCAGCCGCAGCGGCTACGAGACGATCGGCAGGGAACTGCGCGCGCTGGGCGTCGACGACCTGATCTTCATGCAATGCGCCGCGGGCCGGCGCGGGTCGCGCGGGGCCTGAGCCGTCGGGTCAGCCGCCCGGCGGGCCGTTGCGCGGGAGGCGTTCCATCCAGGCGATGATGAACATTGCCGGCACGATCCAGAGGATGCCGGTGAAGAAGAAATAGGCCAGGTGCATCCAGCCGCTGGCGGTCGGCAGGTACACCGTCGCCACGGCCGTCGCGACGACGGCGTAGACGATGACCAGAACGACCAGGACGATCGCACCGATGAGCTTTCTGGTTCGGACCGACATGGCGCGCCTTTCGCGGTTGGTGCGGCGGTGGCCGGCGGGTGAGGGCCGTGCCGTCACCCATAAACCGGTCCTTGCCGTCCCCGACGTCTAGTTCGGCTGCGCCGGCAATGCCAGCCTCGCCCCTGCGACTTTCGCGCGCTTGATTGCGTGCGACTTTCGGTGCACATGGCACGCGACATGACGACGATCTTCCAGTCCGCCGCCGGCCATGAGGCCCGATCCCCGCGTCTTCGCGATCGCGCCGCGATCCGCTGGTGGCTCTACGTCACGGCTTTGCTGATCTTCGCGCTGGTCATCGTCGGCGGCGCCACGCGGCTGACGGACTCGGGCCTGTCGATCACCGAATGGAAGCCCATCCACGGCATCGTCCCGCCGCTCTCGGCCGCCGAGTGGCAGGAGGAATTCCAGCTCTACCAGCGCATTCCCCAGTATCAGCAGCTCAATCTCGGGATGAGCCTCGACGAGTTCAAGACGATCTTCTGGTGGGAATGGGCGCATCGCTTTCTGGCCCGCGCCATCGGCTTCGTCTTCGCGATGCCGCTCGCCGTCTTCTGGCTGAGCGGACGGATCGAGCCGTTCCTGAAGCCCCGGCTTGTCGCCATCCTGGCCCTCGGCGGACTGCAGGGCGCCGTCGGCTGGTGGATGGTCGCCTCGGGCCTGACCGAGCGCACCGACGTCAGCCAGTACCG
Source organism: Aurantimonas sp. A2-1-M11 (assembly GCF_036549475.1). Lineage (NCBI taxonomy): Bacteria > Pseudomonadati > Pseudomonadota > Alphaproteobacteria > Hyphomicrobiales > Aurantimonadaceae > Aurantimonas > Aurantimonas sp. A2-1-M11. The sequence goes on from NZ_JAZHLI010000028.1 coordinate 9,026, forward strand.
GCTGGCGACCCATCTGACGATTGCCTGCGTGATCTTCGCCGCCATCTTGTGGGTGGCCCGAGGACTGGCGTCCGAACGCCACGACATGCCGCCCTCGGGCGGCTCGGCGGGCGTTGCGGGGCTGATCGCGCTGCTGTCGCTGGCGCAGATCTATCTGGGCGGGCTGGTCGCCGGCCTGAATGCCGGCCTGACCTTCAACACCTGGCCGCTGATGGACGGGATGCTGGTTCCGGATGGCCTGCTCGTCATGGAGCCGGCCTGGGTGAACTTCTTCGAGAACGTCATGACGGTGCAGTTCACGCACCGGATCGGCGCCTATGTGCTGTTCGCCGTGGTCGCGATCCATGCCTTCGCATCGATGCTGCAGGCGCCTGGAAGCGTGCACACCAGGCGCGCGCTGCTGCTCTTCGCCGCGGTCCTCGTGCAGGCCATGATCGGCATCACCACGCTGCTCCTGGCTGTGCCCATCACCTGGGCGCTCGCCCATCAGGCCGGCGGCATCCTCGTCCTGGGGCTTGCGGTCATCCATGCGCGGGCGCTGACAGGCGAATATCGCGCGCCGGCGCCGGCGGCCTGACACGCCACCACGATTGCGTCATCGCCGGTTTTGGCGCTCGCTGAGCTATCATTCGTTAACCCGCGCCTGCGAGTGTTCCGCACGGGAAGCGGGCCGAGGCGGACATGCAGGCAATGACGGGACGTGATGCGCGGCAGGGCGTGACGAAGGCCGAACTCGTCAGCGCCCTCAGCTATGCGCTCGATCTCACCGAAGGCCAGCCCGAGGGCCATGCTCTTCGCTGCTGCTGGATCGGCATGATGGTCGGCCGCGAGATCGGCCTGCCGGAACGGGCTCTGGCCGACCTCTATTACACCCTGCTTCTCAAGGACATCGGCTGCAGCAGCAATGCCGCGCGGATCTGCCAGCTCTTCCTGACCGACGACATCGCCTTCAAGCGCGACATCAAGATCGTCAGCGACAGCCTTCCGCAGGTTCTGCATTTCATGCTCAAGCACACCGGCCTGAAGGCCGGCCTCGCCGAACGCTTCCGGGCGATGGTGGGGGCGATGGCGCGCGGCGATTCCATCTCCCGCGAACTGATCGAGACCCGCTGTCACCGCGGCGCCGACATCGTCCGGCAGATGCGCTTTCCCGAGGCGGTGGCCACCGGCATCCTCGACCTCGATGAGCACTGGAACGGCAAGGGCCAGCCCCGCGGCCTGAAGGGCGAGGTGATCTGCATCTACAGCCGCATCGCGCTGGTGGCGCAAGTGGTCGACGTGTTCCACACCAGCGCCGATTCCGGCTTTGCGATCCGCGAGGTGACCCAGCGCAGCGGCAGCTGGTTCGATCCGGCGCTGATCGCGGCCTTCGAGCGCGTGGCCGCCGATCCCGCCTTCTGGGCGACGCTGAATTCGCCCGATCTGGCCGCAACAGTGATCCGTCTGGCGCCGAACAACAATGCCGAGATCGCTGACGAGGACTTCCTGGACAGCCTGGCCGAGGCCTTCGCCCAGGTTGTCGATTCCAAGAGCCCCTATACGGGCGGTCACAGCGAACGCGTCGCGCTGTTCACCGACATGATCGCCGAGCGGCTGGGGCTGGCCGACGACCACCGCCGCGTCCTCAAGCGCGTGGCCCTGCTCCACGACATCGGCAAGCTCAGCGTCTCGAACCAGATCCTCGACAAGCCCGGCAAGCTGGACGCCGAGGAATGGGCGGTGATCAAGGCCCATCCGGGCTTCAGCGAGGCGATCCTGTCGCGCATCGACATCTTCGCCGACATGGCGCGGATCGCCGGGGCCCATCATGAACGGCTGGACGGGCGCGGCTATCCGAACGGGTTGTCGGGCGACGCGATCTGCTTCGACACGCGGATCATCACGGCGGCCGACATCTTCGACGCGCTGACCGCCGAGCGGCCCTACCGCGCGGCGATGCCCGTCTCCAAGGCACTGGCGATCATGCGCGACGATGTCGGCACGGCGATCGACCCGGCCTGCTTTGCGGCGCTGGAGGCGGCGATCGAGAGCCTCGACCGGGCCGCCGCCTGAGGCGACGCGGCCGCCCTGTTCCGTCTCAGGGGAACAGCGGCAGCTGGGCGATGCCGGTGGTTTCCTCGATCCCGTAGGCGACATTGAAGTTCTGGATCGCCTGGCCGGCCGATCCCTTCACCAGATTGTCGAGGGTGGAGATCACGATGGCGCGGCCGGGAATGCGATCGGGCACGACATTGATCACCACATAGTTCGAGCCGCGGACCATCTGGGTCTGGGGCAGGACGTCCGCATCCGGGATGGTGATGAACGGGTCATCGCGATAGGTTGCGATCAGATGCTCGCGCAGATCGGCCGCGCTCGTCCCGGCGGCCAGCCGCACATAGCTGGTGCACAATTCGCCGCGGCTCATGGGGATCAGATGCGGGGTGAAGTTCACCCGCAGATCCGCGATGCCGGCCGCCCGGCCGATCTCCTGCTCGATCTCGGCCGAATGCCGGTGCTTGCCCACCGCATAGGGCGACAGCCCTTCGCCGGCCTCGCAGAACAGCGTGTTCTCCTTCAGGCCGCGCCCGGCGCCGGACACGCCCGACTTGGCGTCGATGACGATGTCGGTGGCGTCGATCAAGGATGCGCTGGTCAGCGGCACCAGCGACAGGAGCGCGGCGGTCGGATAGCAGCCCGGGCAGGCGATCAGCCGGGCGTCGCGGATGGCCTCGCGGTTGAGCTCGGTCAGGCCGTAGACGGCCTCGCCCTGCAGTTCGGTCGCGACATGGTCGAGCCCGTACCATTCCTTGTAGGCGGCCGGGTCGCGCAGCCGAAAATCGGCCGACATGTCGATTATCTTCGTCCTGGGATAGGTCTCGAAGATCTCCCTGGTGATCGCCTGGGTCGTGCCGTGCGGCAACCCGCAGAACACTGCGTCGACCTCGCTCCAGGGCGCTTCCTCGATCGTCACCAGATCCGGCAGGTCGATATGGGACAGGTGGCGGAAGACCTGCCGCATCGGCTTGCCGGCATGGCTGTTCGCCGTCAGGACGGCGATCTCCATGTTCGGATGGCGGGCGGCGAGGCGGACGAGATCCGCGCCCGTATAGCCCGAGGCTCCGAGCACACCAATCCTGATCCTGTCGGCCATTGCCGTCTCCTCGCACTCGCATGGATCTGGGGCCCCGTGCCGCTCCGGCGCGGGCCCGTCGTGCTGCCGGGGTTTATCGCAATCTGGCGCGACGTCCAGACCAGGACGCCGAGGAACGCCTGCTAGGCGTCGAGCGCCGCCGCCACCGCCGCGACGATGCGGTCCTGCGTGGGCTCGTCCAGATAGGCGTGCATCGGCAGGCTGATCACGTCGCGCGACAGGGCGTCCGAGACCGGCAGTTCGCCGCCGGCCACGGGGAAGTGGCCATAGGCGGTCTGCTTGTGCAGGGGCCTGGGATAATAGATCGCCGTCGGCACTCCGGCCTCCCGCAGGCTGGCGGCGAAAACGCCCCGGTCGGTGCCCTCGGGCAGGCGGATGGTGTACTGCGCCCAGGTCGAGACCGCGTCGCGCAGGAGCTTCTGCGGCGTCACGATGCCGGCGAGCTTTTCGGAATAGCGGGCGGCGATGCGGTGGCGCGCGGCGATCTCGTCGGGGAAGATCGCCAGCTTCTCCATCAGGATGGCGGCCTGCAGCGTGTCCATGCGGGCGTTCATGCCGATCCGCACATTGTCGTACTTGTCTTCGATGTTCTGGCCATGGACCCGCAGCGACGCCATGATCTCGTGGAGCTCGGCGTCGTCGGTCTGAACCGCGCCGCCATCGCCGTAGCAGCCCAGCGGCTTGGCCGGGAAGAAGCTGGTCGACACGACATGCGACCAGCGGCTCGACATCTCGCCGTCGATCGTGCCGCCATAACCCTGGGCGGCGTCGGAAATCAGCTTCAGCCCGTGCGCGTCGGCGATGCGGCGCAGCGCCGGATAGTCGGCCGGCTGGCCGAACAGGTCGACTGCGATGATCGCCCGCGGCGTCAGCCCGTCGCTTGTCGCGACCTCGGCGATCGCCGCTTCGAGGCGGGCGGGGTCAATGTTGAAGGTCTCGGCGTCGACCTCGACGAAATATGGCGTCGCGCCCAGCCAGGCGACCACTTCCGCGGTCGCGGCGAAGGTGAAGCTCGGGCAGAAGACCACGTCGCCCGGCTTGATGCCCCAGGCCATCAGCGGCAGCGCGAGCGCGTCCGTGCCCGAGGCACAGGACAGCGTGTGCGTCGTCCTGCCGAATGCGCCGAGGGCCGCCTCGAACTCGCGGATTTCCGGTCCCAGGATGAAAGCGCCGTGGTCCAGAACGGTCGCGATACGGCGATCGACCTTGTCGCGGATCCGGTCACGCTGGGTGGCGAGGTCGATAAAGGGGATGGTCTGAGTCATGGGGCTCGTCTGGGATCGGATGAAATGGCCGCATCGGGCGATGACGTGGTGATCGAAAAGCCGTCGCCAGGCCACTCAAGATTGATGTCAGTCGCTTACGGAGCGTCGTTTCAGCGGCTTAGCCGCGATTGCTGATTCAAGGTGACAATGCGTTGAATCACTGTCTGAAGTCCTAGGCGCGCGTCATCCGCCGTGTTTCTGCGCCAGCAGCCCGAGGACGTACATGGCGATGGTCGCGCCGGCGACGGCAGTCATGTCGGCGTGGTCGTAGGGCGGCGAGACTTCGACCACATCGGCACCGACCAGCCTGAGGTCCGCCAGACGTCGCAGCACCGCCAGCATCTTGGCGCTGGACGGGCCGCCGGCGACCGGCGTGCCGGTGCCCGGCGCGAAGGCGACGTCGAGACAGTCGATGTCGAAGCTGAGATAGGTGGCCGCGCCGGCCGTGCGCGTCAGGATCGCCTCGGCGATGGCCGCACTGGTCATGTCCTCGACCGCCTCGCCGTCGATGATGGCCGCGCCGCAATCTTCAGGCGCATGGGTGCGGATGCCGACCTGGATCGAGGTGGCCGGATCGATGAGGCCGGCATCGACCGCTGCCTTGACGAAGGAGCCGTGATCGACGCGGGGATTGCCGTCGCCCCCGGTGGCGACCGGCCAGGTATCCTGATGGGCGTCGAACTGGACCAGCGACAGCTTGCCGTGGCGCACGACATGGGCCTGGAGCAGCGGGAAGGTGATCGAATGGTCGCCGCCCAGGGTCAGGAGGAAGCCGGTCTTGGCCAGGATGTCGGCCGCCTCGGCGCGAATGGTCGCATGGGCGGTTTCCGGCAGCCGGTAGTCGAGCAGGCAGTCGCCATAATCGACGACGCGCATGGTCTCGAAGAGATCCCGGGCGAAGGGAAACTGCGGGTCGTTGTCGAAGATGGCCGAGGCGCGGCGCAGGGCCTGCGGGCCGAAGCGCGTGCCCGGACGGTTGGATACTGAGGCGTCGAAGGGCACGCCCCAAACGGTCACGTCGGTGCCGTCCACCGCCTTGGTCAGGCGCCGCCGCATGAAGGAGAGGACGCCGGCATAGGTCGGGTCGCCCGCAGCGCCGGTGGCGCTGCGGGCGGTGAAGGCATGGTCGATGGACGTGCTGGGCATGATCACTTCCGCGAGGAGCATCGAGATTGCGGCAGGCGATTGGCGGCCGAGGAGGGCGCCGCTCCGATGCGCCAGGCCGGCCTGTGGTGCCCACATAAGCAAAAAGCCGCCGGGCGACCACCCGGCGGCTTCGATCTTTGCGCGGGGGCGGCGGCCGAGGCCGCCGCGCCGATCAGCGCTTGGAGAACTGGAAGGACCGGCGGGCCTTGGCCTTGCCGTACTTCTTGCGCTCGACCGTACGCGAGTCGCGCGTCAGGAAGCCGCCCTTCTTGAGAACCGCGCGCAGGCCGGGCTCGTAATAGGTCAGCGCCTTGGAGATGCCGTGGCGAACCGCACCGGCCTGGCCGGACAGGCCACCGCCGGCCACCGTGGCGACGACGTCGAACTGGCCGTCACGGGCTGACGCGACGATCGGCTGACGCAGCACCATCTGCAGGACCGGACGGGCGAAATAGGCCGTGAAGTCGCGGTCGTTGACCGTGATCTTGCCGGTGCCGGGCTTCACCCAGACGCGGGCCACCGCATCCTTGCGCTTGCCGGTGGCATAGGCGCGACCGAACTGGTCGAGCTTCTGCACATGCACCGGCGCTTCCGGCTGTGCGGCGACGTCGGCCGTGCCGAGTTCTTCGAGCGAAGAGAGCTGGGACATTATGCGGCCCTCGAATTCTTGGAGTTCATGGCCCGGACGTCGAGCGTCTCGGGGGACTGCGCCTCGTGCGGGTGCTCGGCACCGGCGTAGACGCGGAGATTCTTGAGCTGGCGACGGCCGAGCGGGCCGCGGGGCAGCATGCGCTCGATGGCCTTCTCGACGACGCGCTCCGGGAAGCGGCCCTCGAGGATGTGGCGCGCCTTGCGCTCCTTGATGCCGCCGGCATAACCGGTGTGCCAGTAATACGTCTTGTTTTCGTATTTCTTGCCGGTCAGGACGATCTTGTCGGCATTGACGATGATGATGTTGTCGCCATCATCGACATGCGGCGTGAAGGTGGGCTTGTGCTTGCCGCGAAGGCGAAGCGCGACGATCGAGGCGAGGCGACCCACGACGAGCCCTTCGGCGTCGATCAGGATCCACTTCTTCTCCACCGTCTCGGTCTTTTGCGAGAAGGTTTTCATGTTCTGCCCTTGGGTGTGCGTGAGCATCGTAGCCGGCCGCGATGGCCGCCGATCTTGGAAAGGCGGCGCTTGCCCGCTCTTCGTGGTGCGGGACATACGGGCCAGCGGCGCATCTGTCAACGCCAAAACGCATTCCGACTGCCGCCGCCAGCCCTTGTCTTGCAGGGGATCGGGCGGTCAAGGTATCATGATACCGCGTCGTTTCGCGCCCTCAGCGCGGCGGAATCGAATAGGTGGCGACGGCATGGGCGACCAGCGCTGCGTCGGCCGCGTTCGACAGGGAGATGTCGACGACGGCCAGCCGCTTGCCGAGCTTGAGAAGCCGGGCATCGGCGAGGATGCCGCCGGGCTCGGGCTTACGCAGGAAGTTAATCGACAGATTGGTGGTGACGGCGAGGGCTACCGGCCCGATATGGCCGAGGATGGCGACATAGGCAGCCACGTCGGCGAGGGCGAAGAGGCTAGGTCCCGACACGGTGCCGCCCGGCCGCAGATGCCGGTCGCCGGCGTCGAGGCGCATCGTCACCGCGCCGGGGCGGACATCCACGATCGAAAAGCCGCCGTCGCGTCCGCCGAGCTGCGGAAAGTTGGTGTCGAGAAAGCCCTCGAGCTCGGCCCTGGTCATGATCGGCTGCACGCGCGTCCCCCCGGTTCTTCCCGGGCACCGGCCGGACCGCCCGGTGCCACCGGATTTGTCCTAGCTTCGGGATCGGCGAAAGGCCAGTCTGGCTGACGATCGCGTGGGTCGACGAGGTCGGAACACGCTACGATCTTGCGGTGGGGCGGGCGTTTCTGTTCAAGGTGGCCCGAACCCTTCTTCATCCGAGTGGAACCGAGCCATGGCAGACATCTTCGAACTCGCCGATGCGGGCCAGCATCCCGTCGAGGTCCAGCGCGCGACCGGCCTGACCCGGATCGTCCTGTCCAGCCCGCCGGCCAACGCCCTGTCCATGGCGATGATGGACGCGATCCAGGCCGCGCTCGCCGATGCGGCGGCCGACCGGGACAACCGCGTCGTCGTCATTGCCGGCGCGGGCAAGGTCTTCTCGGCCGGACACGATCTGAAGGAGCTGACCGCCCATCGCGGCGATGCCGATCGCGGCCGGGCCTTCTTCGACGCGACGATGCGCAAATGCGCGCAGCTGATGCAGGCCATCGTGCGCCATCCGTGCCCGGTGATCGCCGAGGTGAACGGCCTGGCCACGGCAGCAGGCTGCCAGCTCGTGGCCTCCTGCGACCTGGCCATCGCGTCGGAGGAAGCCCAGTTCTGCACGCCGGGCGTCAATATCGGGCTGTTCTGCTCGACGCCCATGGTCGCGCTGTCGCGCAATCTCAGTCGCAAGCACGCCATGGAGATGCTGCTCACCGGCGAGACCATCGACGCGCGCTCGGCCCGCGAGTTCGGCCTGGTCAACCGCGTCGTGCCGCCGGAATATCTCGGCACCATCGTCGGCAAATACGCCACCACCATCGCCTCCAAATCCGCGATGACGGTGAAGATCGGCAAGGAGGCCTTCTACCGGCAGGCGGAGATGGGCCTGTCGGAGGCCTATGAATATGCCGCCTCGGTGATGACCGAAAACATGCTGGCGAAGGACGCCGAGGAGGGGATCGGCGCCTTCCTGGAGAAGCGCAAGCCCGAATGGACGCACGAATGAGCGCGGCCCCGCTTCGCTACGAAGACGCGACCATCCGCGAGATCCTGACGAACGTGAAGACCATCGCGATGGTCGGGGCGAGCCCCAAGGAGAACCGGCCATCCTATTTCGTCCTGAAATATCTGCTGGCCAAGGATTTTCGCGTCATCCCGGTCAATCCGGGCCTCGCCGGCCAGGAGATCCTCGGGCAGACGGTGCATGCCGATCTGGCGAGCATCCCCGAGCCGGTCGACATGGTCGACATCTTCCGCGCCTCCGACGCCGTGCCGGGGATCGTCGACCAGGCGCTGGCCCTGGACCCCAAGCCGAAGGTAATCTGGACCCAGCTCGGCGTGCGCCATGACGGGGCGGCCGAAAGGGCCGAGGCGGCGGGCCTTGCAGTGATCATGGACCGCTGCCCGAAGATCGAGTTCGCGCGGCTGTCCGGCGAGATCAGCTGGAACGGCGTCAATTCACGGGTGATCTCGTCGAGGAAGCCGACCCGCGGGCAGGGCTACCAGAGCCTCGGGCTCGGCCCCAAGCGCTAGAGCGCCGGGGCGGGCGGCCGGGACGACGCCTCTCAGGCCGCCTTGTCGACCACCTCGAGCCCCTGCGACACGGTCAGCATGTTGCGGCCATTGGATTTCGAGCTGTAGAGCGCGAGATCGGCCCGGTGCAGCACGTCCTCGACATCCCGGTCGCCCGGCGACACCAGGGTCGCGCCGACGCTGACCGTCACGCTGACGGGGCCGGCCTCCGTGTCCAGGACGGTGGCCTGCACGGCGTTGCGCATCCGCTCCGCCCAGGCCGCCAGCGACGTCTCGTCGATCTCGCGCAGCAGGACGACGAATTCCTCGCCCCCGAAGCGGGCGACGCGATCGGTCTGGCGGGCCGCCTCGGCCAGAACCCTGGCGACCGAGCGGATCACGTCGTCGCCGATGGCATGACCATGGGCGTCGTTGACGCGCTTGAAATGGTCGATGTCGATCATCAGGATCGCGAAGCGGCTGTCGTAGCGGCGGAAGAAGGACAGGACGTCCTTGGCGTCGCCGAGGAAGCTGCGCCGGTTCATCAGGCCGGTCATCGGGTCGGTGTCGGCCAGTTGCCGCAAGTTCCGCACGGTCTCCTGATGTTCGCGCGTCTTGATCGTGTAGGCCTGCTCGGACCGCTCCATCAGGCCGCGGACTTCCGTTGCATCGCTTTCGGCCGAATCCACCCGTCGCATCAGCGAACGCAGCGAACTGGAGAGCCGCAGGATGTCGGAGGAACCGCGCTGGCGATCGAAGACGGCGGTTCCTCCGACCTGGCGACCCAGCCGATCGGCGTCCGCGGCGAGGCGCGTCAGGGGGTTCGTCACGCGCCCTGCGATCAGGAAGGCGGCTGCAATGCCGGCTGCCGCGGCGATCAGGCCGATGAGGATGACGACGAGCGTGACGCGGTTCGCATCCGCCAGGACGACCGACATGGGACGCTTGGCGACAACGATCCAGCCGAGACCCGGATAGGCCTCGTAGCCCCTGGTGGCGACGGCCGAGGCGAGATAGGTCGCCTCGCCCTCGCCGCCGACGAAGGTCTGCCGGACGAGGCGCGCGCGATCCGGCGACAGCACCGGCTGCCCGAATTCGGCCCCGAGAATGGCGGTGCCGTCCGATGCGGTCACCCACAGATCGGTCTGCAGGTTCGGATCCATGCCGTTCAGCAGGTAGCTGCGGACCGACTGGGCCCACGACCAGCTCAGATGCGCGCCGAGCACGCCCTTGACGTATCCCGCTTCGTCGCGCACCGGCGCTGCCACATCGACGAACCGGAAGGGCTCGCCGTCGACCGAGGGGCCGAGAATGTCGGCCAGCAGCTTGGCTTCGTGCAGGTCGAGGGCCGATGTCGCCTGCGTCCCGGCGGCGAACCAGGGGCGCTCGGCCACCGAGGCGCCCTCGAGCGTGCGGCCCGTGGACGCGAGGACCTCGCCGTCGAGCGAGGCGTAGCCGATCCAGGCATAGCGCGGCAGCGTCGCCTGCAACTGGTCGACGAGCCGCCGGATGCCGTCCCGGTCGCCGTCCCAGCTGTCGTTCAGCGTGGCGAGCGACGCGAAATTGCCGATCTCGCGGAAGCGCTCGAACATCTCCTGGTCGAGACGGTCCGCCATCGACTGGGCGAGGTCGTGCATCTCGGCATTCGCCGTGTCGACTGCCCGGTCACGGATGAGGTATGCGGTCGCCATGGTCATCGCCGCAACCACCAGGATGGAGAGCAGGGCAGTCAGCAAGGCCGACTGCTGCTTCATGCTCATCTGGTCACGCAAGCGGTTCGTCGCAGACAGGATCTTGCGCATGGCCGTTCTCTCCTCCACCCGGCGCGGCATCTGGCAGCCTTGCACTGACGGCTGCCGTTCGTCGGTGGGTCACCAATACGGCATGGATCTGAACGAAAGGTTCGGTCGGGGCATTTTCCGGCAACCGAACCCCAATGATGTCTTGGGGTTACCGCCATCCGTGCGGTTTTCGAGCGCGCAAGGGCGGCCGGGTTGCAGATGCCAAGGGAACTGGCGCGCCGGGGCGCGCGCCGTATCGCCAGAAGGCTGCAGACGGGCAGGGGCGGCACTAAAGGTCGCCCGGCCGCCTGCAGTTGCATGGTCACCGGGCCCCGTCAAGCGAGGGAAGCGCTAGTCCATCGGGACGTCGGTGTTGACGAATTCCGGCACGTCGGCCAGCGGCAGGGCCCGCGCCTGGTCCGTGTCGATCCGGCGCGTGCGCGACCGGGGTGCAAGGTCCTGGGGCGCGCCCGTGGCGATGGACCGGTCGATCGCATCGAGGACGATCATGTCCAGGACGCCTTCCTCGCCATCGGGCTCGGGCTGGCGGTCGTTGAGGATGCAGTCGGAGAAATAATCGGTCTCGCCGCCGAAATGATCGACCACCGGGGCCTTGCGCTCCTGCGTCTCGCCGTCCCCGATGAGGCGGAAGTCGATCGAGGTGCCCTCGCCAAAGCCGAAGGCCGGATATGCCTCGATGATGCCCTCGCTGCCGACCACATGCAGCCGGTCGATGCTCTCGGCCGAATAGCTGACGGTGAAGCTGGCGCTGCGTCCTTCCGGGAAGGTGAGGATGACGCTCACCGTGTCGTCGCAGCCCAGGTCACGCTCGGGCACCCGCGACGCGAGGGCCATGACGCGGATGGGCTCGGCCTCGAAGAAATTGCGCACCGCATTGATCGGGTAGGTGCCCATGTCGGGCACGGGGCCGGCCCAGTAGCCATTCAGGGCGCGGTGGTTTCCGGGCTTGACCATCTGCGAGAAGGTCGCGGTGAAGAAGCGGGGCGTGCCGATCTCGCCGGCGCGGATCGCCTCGACGATGGCCAGCGTGCCCGGTTCGCAGTGCAGGCGGTAGGCCACCATCAGCTTGGCGCCGGAGGCCCTGGCGGCGGCCTCGATGGCTTCGGCGTCGGCCAGGCTCGCCGCCATGGGCTTTTCCAGAAGCACGTGGATGCCGGCCTTCAGGGCGGGTTCGGCGAATTCGCGATGCCGGAAGTTCGGCGTGGCCACGTAGACGGCATCGATTTCGCCACTGGTCAGCAGCGCGTCGTATTCGTCGTAATCATAGCCCTTGATGCCGTAGAGTTCGCCCAGGCCACGGGCCTTTTCGGGGTCGCCGGTGACGATCGCCGTCATGACCGAGTTCGACGTCTGGCCGACGCCCGGCATGAAGGCGCCCTGCGAGATCCAGCCGCCGCCGACGACGGCGTAGCGGATCTGTCCGTTGGAATTCGGCATGCGTGATGTTCCCTGATGGTTCGTTCGATCCTGGCAGAATGGCCCGCAGGGCGCGCCGGTTGCATCGCAATGCTGCGACATTTGAGAAATGCGCGCCGGCTTCTCGCGGCACCGGGCGAGCCATGCTAGAGCGGGCCGAGCACCGGGGAACCCGTCGAAGGGCGTCCGGGACGGCATCACGGATGGGGAGAGAGACAGATGAGCGGACCGAATTTCGAGACACTGGCGATCCACGCGGGCGCGCAGCCGGACCCGGCGACGGGCGCGCGCGCGACGCCGATCTACCAGACCACGTCCTTCGTCTTCGAGGATGTCGATCACGCCGCGTCGCTGTTCGGGCTCCAGCAGTTCGGCAATATCTACACTCGCATCATGAACCCGACCCAGGCCGTGCTGGAAGAGCGCGTCGCAGCGCTCGAGGGCGGCACCGCGGCACTGGCCGTGGCGTCCGGCCATGCCGCGCAGCTGATCATCTTCCAGGCGATGATGCAGCCGGGCGACGAGTTCGTCGCGTCGCGGAAGCTCTATGGCGGATCGATCAACCAGTTCGGCCATGCCTTCAAGTCGTTCGGCTGGAAGGTGAACTGGGCCGACCCCGACGATCTGGCGAGCTTCGAGGCGGCGGTCACCGACAAGACCAAGGCGATCTTCATCGAATCGATCGCCAATCCCGGCGGCATCGTCGTCGACATCGCCGGCATCGCGGCGATTGCCCAGAAGCACGGCATCCCCCTGATCGTCGACAACACCATGGCGACGCCGTATCTGTGCCGGCCGATCGAGCACGGCGCCGACATCGTTGTCCATTCGCTAACCAAGTTCATGGGTGGCCACGGCAATTCCATGGGCGGCGCCATCGTCGACGCCGGCACCTTCGACTGGTCGGCGACCGACCGCTATCCGATGCTGTCGCAGCCGCGGCCCGAATATAACGGCATCGTGCTGCACGAGACCTTCGGCAATTTCGCCTTCGCCATCGCCTGCCGCGTCCTCGGCCTGCGCGACCTGGGACCGGCGATCTCGCCCTTCAACGCCTTCATGCTCCTGACCGGCATCGAGACGCTGCCGCTGCGCATGCAGCGCCACTGCGACAATGCCAAGGCCGTGGCTGCCCATCTGCAGACCCACGAGAAGGTCGGCTGGGTCTCCTATTCGGGGCTGCCGGATCATCCCAACCACGCGATGATGCAGAAATACTCGCCCAACGGCGCCGGCGCCGTCTTCACCTTCGGCCTGAAGGGTGGCTTCGAGGCCGGCGTCACCTTCGTGGAGGCGCTGGAGCTGTTCTCGCATCTGGCCAATATCGGCGACACCCGCTCGCTGGTGATCCACCCTGCCTCCACCACCCACAAGCAGCTCGCCGACGACCAGCGGATCGCCGCCGGCGCCGGCCCGGACGTGGTGCGCCTGTCGATCGGCATCGAGAACGTCGCCGACATCATCGCCGATCTCGACCAGGCGCTCGCCAAGGTCTGAGCCGGCCACGGGGCACGCTCTGAACCGACGCAACGAAAGGCCGGCCGCCCGCGCGACCGGCCTTTTTCGCGCACCGCGGGAACGCCTCGCGCCGCCGGTGATTTCTGGCCGTCGCAAACGACGAAGGAAACCGACATGACCGAGCATTTCGTCCGCTTCGACAAGGCGCTGGTGCCCGTCGAGACGGGAGCGCCGGACCGCGAGAAGATCCGCAGCGGCCGCCCGAGCAACAAGACCTGGAACATCGAGGACGACGGCCAGGGCCTGTATGCCGGCATTTGGGAATCCTCCGCCGGGGAGTGGGACATCGACTATGACGAGTGGGAGTTCTTCCACATCCTGGAAGGCGTCTCGGTGCTGACCGAGGATGGCGGCGAGCCGATCAAGCTGGTCGCCGGCGACAGCTTCGTCATCCGGCCGGGCTTCAAGGGCCGCTGGAAGGTCGTCGAGCCCACGAAGAAGCATTATGTCATCAAGATCTGATCGGGCCGCAGGCAAAGTCGCGAGAGGCTGCGCGCCGCGCCGCCGGGCCTGCCATCACCATCGATCTACAACGCAGTAAGGCCGGACATCGCCGTCCGGCCTTACTGTGCAATGTCGCGCCCTGGCCGGTCTGCCGGGTCAGCAGGACCTGCCCAGATGCACCTGCTGCCAGCCGGAGCGACCCTCGCGCACCTTCACCCGGCGATGCACCGTGTCGTATTCGGCGGGAATGGTCCGGGCGACCGAGCGCGCCGGCTCCAGGACGACCGTCTCGCGGATGGTGTCGTAGCGCGCCGGAATCAGATGCTCGCGGGTGCGGGCCGGTTCGACCTCCACCCGGACATGCTCGACACCGTATTCGGCGGGAATCGTCTCGGTCCAGCTCTCGCCGGGATCGACGATGACCTTTCGGTACTGGGTGGCATAGCGCGCCGGCACCACGACGCGGCAATAGACCCGGTGACCATTGATGACGCGCCATTCCCAGCGCTCGGTGGCCGGATGCACGAGGACGGTTTCCGCCACCTTGCGGTACACCGGCGGCGAGGACCGGTGGACGGTCCGGGCGGGGCGAAGGAGAACCTGGCGCGCGACGGTCTCGTAGCGGGCGGGCACGATGCTGCGCTCGATGCGCTCCGGCTCGACCAGGACCCGCCGCTTCTCGTAGCCATAGACTGGCGGCACGGTCTCGTAGATCGTCTCGGCCGGCCGCACCATCACGGTCTCGGCGACCGAGGCATATTCCGCCGGCTCATGGACCGGCTGGTAGCAGGACACGGCGCGGGCACCGCCCGCCATGGTCGGCGAGATGGCGAAGAGCAGGCTGCTCCCGGCCGTCAGCAAAGCAACAAGTCGCTTCATCCTCATCCACTCCGGACAATCGTTTCCATGAGAGGAGTGAAGACGAAGGCGGATGGATAGGCAATGAATATCAGTAAAGATTGGGTTGAAAGCCAATCTCTAGTTAATGATTAAAATTGTCTGTATCGGACGCAGACAGCGAAAAGCCCGCGCGAGGCGGGCTTTTCGACATGTCGGGTAGTTTCGGGGTCGGCGTCTTCCCGACGATCTTCCCCAACGTTGCCGGGGAGATCGCGCGGGTGGAACGGTCCGGATGCTAGCGCATGATCTCGATGAGGATCTCGTTGCGCTTCATGAAGCCGGGCGTCCAAGGCGGATTGTAGAAGGCGTATTCCGGATCGCCCTTCTGGGTGAGGTTGTTGTCCGCCAGATAATTGTACAGCTTCATCAGCTGCTTGCTGGCCAGCGTGGCGTTGAAATTGCCCGCGAACGAGATCGCTACGATGCGGCGCGCCGGCACTTCCTTCAGCGTGATGCCGGTATTCGTCGGCTCGGGCAGGCTGGCCCGCGTGTATTTCTTCGGCATGACGAACCGCACGGCCCAGCCCTTGGTGTGGCCGGCGCCTTCGGCGAGCTGCTGCAGCACCGGGCTGGTCATGGCGATCTTTTTGCCCGAGCGGCTCTTGGCGGCGATGTAGTCGTAAAGCGTCTCGAAGCCGCTGCGGCGGGCCTTCTCGTGATAGCCGCTCTTGATCGTCTCGGCGACGATCATGCCGTCATAGTCGCGGATCTGGATCTCGCCGTCGTCACGCACGACGTCGTAATCGGGCTCCTCGGTATGCTCCTGCACCTTCTTGGTGACGAAATAGGCGGCGCCGACCACCGCGACGGCACCACCGACTACGAGCAGCGCGGTGAGTTCCGGCCGGGCGCGCAGGCTGTCGATCACCCGCTCGGAATCGCTGCGCCGCATGGCGCGGGGCAGGCGGACACCGGCGAGATAATGCCGGGCGTCGTCGAAATAGCCGCGGACGTCATGGGCGCCGTGCTCGGCGGTGTCGCGCAGCGAGCGCGCGTGCCGGCGTGCTTCGTCCGTGCTCGGCAGGCTCCAGGCCGTGGCGAATTCCGGCAGGTAGCGGGCGAGGCCGGTCGGCTCGGAATGGAACGGATTGGCGCGGTCGAACGAGCGGCGGAAGCGCTCGGCGCGCGTCGGGCGCGGCCGGACAGTCTCGACCGCGCGCTCCTCGATTTCCGTCAGACGGTCGCCGATATCGCTCAGCGCGTCGGACAGGCGGTCGTAGGCGGTGGGCTTGTCGCGAAACATGAATGTGACTCCTAAGGTCGAAATTTTCTGCGCCGTCTTGCCACGGTGCGGGCGAACAGCCCGTCAGCGGTCGTAAGATCGCGCCCCGCACCCGTAACGTTACCGGGCAACATTGGTTGCGGGTGCGAACCGCTTTGCGTGGCGATTGCCCGCAATGCGCGGGTTGTGCGGATTCGACCGGGCCGATGCAACCTTCCGGTATCGACCACGTTTCAACGACATCAGGTTTTCATGGCCTGATACTCCAGCCAAATTTCGGGCGGCCTCAGAGCCGCCCATTTTTTTGCCTGTGCGTCGCAGACCGGCGCACGGACGCCGGCGGGTGCGCGCCGTTTCGGCGGGCGAGGCGGCGTCGGCCCTTCCTGTCGCAGCCGTCTGGCTTAGCTTCGTGGCGGGCACGACAATGACGTCCGGCGCAGTCGGGCGCGGAGGAGACGACACATGCAGAAACTGATCTGGGGACTGGCCGCGGCGACTATGATGTTGGCGGCACCCGCCCATGCGGTGGAGGTCGGCAAGACGATGGAGACCGAGGCCGAGCCCGCCGCGGTGTGGGCGGCGGTCGGCGATTTCTGCGGCATCGGCGAGTGGCATCCGGCCGTGACCCGATGCGAGCAGAGCGAGGAGGGCGGCAAGACCCGCCGCACCCTGACGCTGGGCGACGGCGCGACCCTGGTGGAGGAGCTGGTATCGCGCGACGACGCGGCCATGACCTACACCTACCGCATCATCGAGGGGCCGCTGCCGGTCGAGAACTACAAATCGACGATCACGGTGACAGCGGCCGGCAAGGGCTCGACGATCAGCTGGAACGGCACCTTCGACGCCAAGGGCGCGACGGATGCGGAAGCCGGCGAGGTGGTCGGCGGCATCTATGATGCGGGCCTTCAGGGCATCGCCGAGAAGGCCGGGATGTAGTTCGCTCGCAGGAGCCGGCTCCGGCCGGTTCCCGCATCCCCGGCACGGGGTGTCGCCGCTCCGTCCCGGTCCGCGCCACGGGAACGGCGGCCCAGACACCGCGAAAGCGGATAGTTCAGCCGGTCAGAAGGCCCAGGTCCGCGCCTTCGAGATCAGGAAGTCGCGGAAGACCTTGAGCTTGGCGGCGTTACGCATCTGCTCGGGGTAGCAGAGATAGGTGTCGAAGGTCGGCATCTCCATCTCCGGCAGCACCTGCACCAGCTTCACCCGCTTGTCGATCATGTAGTCCGGCAGCAGTGCGAGGCCGATGCCGCTTTCGATGGCCGAGCGGATCGCCATCAGATTGTTGATCTGCAGGATCGGGCTGCGGCTCTTGCCGTCGGGCAGGCCCACGGTCTCCAGCGTGTTCAGGTTGCGCAGGTAGTTCGGGGCCGGTTCGCCGAAGGTGATGATCCGGTGATTGTCCAGATCCTCGACCGTCTCGGGCGTGCCGAACCGGTTGAGATAGGCCGGCGACGCATAGACGTGCAGATGCACGGTGAACAGGCGGCGCTGGATCAGATCGGGCTGCTGCGGCTGGCGCAGGCGGATCGCCGCATCCGCCTTGCGCATGGTGAGGTCGATTTCCTCATTGTCGAAGACGAGCTGCAGTTCGAGATCCGGATAAAGCTCGAGGAACTCCTTGGCGCGCTCGGTGAGCCAGCCCGAGCCGAGGCCCACCGTCGTCGTGACCCGCAGCTTGCCGGTCGGCTTCTCGCGGGTCTCGGTCAGCTGCATGCGCACCTGTTCGAGGCGCTTGAGCACGTCGCTGGCCGTATGGAACAGCAATTCGCCCTGTTCCGAAAGCACCAGGCCGCGGGCATGGCGATGGAAGAGGGGGGTGCCCACCTCCTGCTCCAGGGCCGCGACCTGCCGGCTGATCGCCGACTGGCTGAGATTCAGGACGTCCGCCGCGTGGGTGAACGACCCGGCCTCGGCGGCGGCATGAAAGATCCGCAGTTTGTCCCAGTCGAGAGCCATAGGTCGTTATCCCCGGACGGCCTGAGGCCCGGCAGGCATCGTGCCTGCCCGTACCAACTACTCGGCAGCCTGCTGCGTGCCTTGGGCGGCCTGCGCAGCGAGCCATTTTTCTGCTTCGAGCGCCGCCATGCAGCCCAGTCCGGCGGCGGTCACCGCCTGGCGGTAGACGTCGTCGGCGACGTCGCCCGCCGCGAAGACGCCGGGAACCGAGGTCTGCGTCGTGCCGGGCTCGACCCACAGATAGCCGGACGGCTTCTGCTTCAGCTGGCCGACGAACAGTTCGACCGCCGGCGCATGGCCGATGGCGACGAAGACGCCGTCCGTCGCAAGCTCGGACAACTCGCCGGTCAGGCGGTTGCGCAGCCTGACGCCGTTGACCGACTTCATCGGCTTGGTGACGCCGAGGATCTCGTCGATCTCGGTGTTCCAGACGATGTCGATATTGGCGGCCTTGAAGATGCGCTCCTGCAGGATGCGCTCGGCGCGGAACTCGTCGCGGCGATGCACGATCGTCACCGACCTGGCGATATGGGACAGATACAACGCCTCCTCGACGGCGGTGTTGCCGCCGCCGACCACGACCACGTCCTTGCCGCGATAGAAGAAGCCGTCGCAGGTGGCGCAGGCCGAGACGCCGAAGCCCTGGAACAGGTCCTCGCTCGGCAGGCCGAGCCATTTGGCCTGGGCGCCTGTGGCGATGATGAGCGCGTCGCAGGTGTAGATCGTGCCGGAATCGCCGGTCAGGCGGAACGGGCGCACGGCGAGGTCGGCCTCGACGATCAGGTCGCTCGCCATCTCGGCGCCGACATTGAGCGCCTGCGCCTTCATCTGCTCCATCATCCAGGGACCCTGGACCGGGTCGGCAAAGCCGGGATAGTTCTCGACATCGGTGGTGATGGTGAGCTGGCCGCCCTCCTGGAGCCCAGCGACGAGCAGCGGCTTCATTATGGCACGCGCGGCATAGATGGCGGCGGTGTAGCCGGCCGGACCGGAGCCGACGATCAGGATTTCCGCATGGCGTTGGGTCATATTGGCCTCGCTGGATTGGCGTCCGGCAAATGGCGACGCCCGCCCGCCCGTTCAATAGACGAGGGGATGCGGCCCTGCAACACGAACGGCCCGCTCGCGACCCGCTCGCGCCGTCAATCCCCCGCCCGATTGCCGAGGCAGCGCCGAGGGGGTATGAGACCGCCTCACGCGAGGCCTTCGCGTCCCCGAAGATGCCACGTCCCGGAGCCATTCCATTTTCAGGACCATCGCGTACGTCACCTCGAATTTCGGGCTGGGTCTTGCGGCCGCGATGCTCATTCCCGCGCTCGTCGACCTTGCCGACGAGAACGACGACTGGCGGGTCTTCGTGGGCTGCAGCCTGCTGGTGGGAATGGTCTGCATCCTGCTGGCCGCGGCGACCCGCGGGGAGCGGCCGAAATTCACCCAGCGGCTCGGCTTCCAGCTGGTCACCAGCGTGTGGCTCTTCGCCACCCTGATCGGCGCGCTGCCGATCTACATCTCGTCCGTCAACGTCACCTTCGCCGGCGCGATCTTCGAATCCATGTCCGGCCTGACGACGACCGGCTCGACGGTGATCTCCGGTCTCGACGCGCTGCCGCGCGGCCTGCTGATGTGGCGCTCGCTGCTGCAATGGCTCGGCGGCATCGGCATCATCGGCATGGTGCTTCTGGTGCTGCCGTCGCTGCGCGCCGGCGGCCTGGCGCTGTTCCACATGGAGAGCTCCGACAAGTCGGACAAGGTGCTGCCGCGGGTGAACCAGCTGACAGGCGGCCTGATCGCCGCCTATGCCGTGCTCACCGTCATGTGCACCGTCGCCTACACCTCGCTCGGCATGAGCTTCTTCGACGCCATCAACCACGCCATGACCACGATGGCGACGGGCGGCTACTCCACCCATGACAGCTCGATGGGCTATTTCGAGAACAACGGCATCCTCGTCGCCGCGACGGTGTTCATGATCCTGGGGGCACTCCCATTCGTCATCTACATCCGCGCCTTCCTGCCGCGGCGCTTCCAGCTGTGGCGCGATCCGCAGATCGCCGTCTTCCTGGTGACCTGCCTGGTCCTGAGCCTGGCCATCGCGGTGACGCGGCGGATCATCAACGACACGCCCTTCGGCGAGGCGCTGATCTCGTCGACCTTCAACCTGGTCTCGGTGATCACCACGACCGGCTATGCGTCCGAGGACTACACGCTGTGGTCCAACGCCGCGATCGGCCTGTTCTTCCTGGCGACCTTCTTGGGTGGCTGCGCCGGGTCAACCTCCGGTGGCATCAAGGCGAACCGCCTCGTCATCCTCTATCGTCTCGTGCGCTCCAGCTTTCGCCGGCTGGTGCGCCCGCATGCCATCATCCGGCTGAAATACGGCAATGACGACATCTCGTCGGATACGATCCAGACCGTGACGATTTTCTTCTTCCTGTTCTTCGGGACGCTGCTGCTGGGCACTGTCCTGCTGACGATGTTCGGGCTCGACCTGATCACCGCCTTCTCCGGTGCCCTGACTGCAATTGCCAATGTCGGCCCCGGTTTCGGGCAGATCATCGGGCCTGCCGGCAATTTCGCCTCGCTGCCCGACCCGGCGCTGTGGACGCTGTCTGGGATGATGCTGCTCGGCCGCCTGGAATTGGTGACGGTCCTCATCCTGCTCTTTCCGTCGGTCTGGACCGACTGAGGGAGGGGAAGCATTGGCTAGCAGAGCACCTGACGTCGTCTACATCAACCTCGATCGCGCGGTCGACCGTCGCGCCCTGATGGAGCGCCAGGGCGCATTGCGCGGTGTCGCCCTGACGCGGTTTCCCGCGCGCGATGCCGAGAGCATCGACGAGGCGACCGTCCATGACCTGTCGCATCGGTGGGAGCGGCCGATCACGGGCCCCGAACTGGCGCTGTTCCTGTCCCACAGGACGCTTTGGGAGCGTGCGGCGGCTTCGCGTGACGGCATCGTCATTCTGGAGGATGATGCCGTGCTGTCGCCGCGCTTTGCGGCGGTGATCGCCAATCTGCCGACAGGCTTCGATCTGATCAATCTGGAATGCTATGGGCGGCGCAAGTTCATGACCCGCCATTCGGTTCGCACCGATGCGCCGGCCCGCTTCACCGCGGTCGCGCGGGACAAGTCCGGCACCGCTGCCTATTACTGCAGTCCTGCCGGCGGACGGAAGCTGGCGGACCTTGCCTGCAAGCTCGCGGCGCCGTCCGACGCCTTCATCTTCGCCGTCGCGGATCTGCGCACCGCCCAGGTAGAGCCGGCGGTCGCTGTGCAGGTGCATGTCCTGGCCGGGCGCGGCATCGACGCCGGCATACGCACGACCACGTCCATACATCAGCCGCGCAAGCGGCTGGGCTTGGCGCTTCGCCACTGGCCGTTCCATGCCCGACGGCTGCGCACCCAGCTCAATCTGCTGCCGCTGCATGTGCGCCGCCTGAACGACGTTGCCTTCCGGGCACCGGAACTGGACGAGGACGAGTTTCGCGCGATCTTGCCGATCCGCTTCGACTGATCAGTCCGCCCAGAGGGTGTCGTAGATCGCGGCAATCTCCGCCGCCTCGCGCTCCAGCGCGAAATGGACCCGCACATGGGCCAGAGCCGCCGCGGCGGTCGCTGCACGCAACGGCGCATCCGCCAGATAGGGTCGGATTGCCGCCCCCAAGGCGTCGGCGTCGCCGGCCGGCACGACGCGGCCGGTCACCCCCTCCACGACGAGCTCGGCGAAGGCGCCGGCATCGCTGGTCACCACCGGCGTGCCGCTGGCCATCGCTTCCAGCGGGGTCAGCCCGAAACCCTCGTTGCGGGGCGGCGCGACATACAGGTCGAAGTGCCGGAACCACGGCGCGATGTCCGGCACCTCGCCGGCGAAGAGAATGCGCGCCTCCAGCCCCGCAGCGGTGATCCTGCCGCGAAGCGCGCGTTCGAAGGCAGCGTGTTCGGGTGTCGTTCGACCGGTGATGACAGCCGTCCAGTCGCCATGGTCGGGCAGCACCGCCAGAAGGGCGTCGACGAAGAGATCCGTTCCCTTCTGGTGTCGGATCCGCCCGCAGCAACCGATGACCAGCCGGCCGGCCAGACGATCGGCCAACTCGCCAGCCGGCAGTTCACCGTCCGGCCGAAAGCGTTCCAGATCGACGCCGTGCATCACGACCCGCGCTGGCACGTCCAGATAGGAGGCGCTCCGGCTGCTTGTGGCGATCACCGCATCCATCCGGCGGATCAGGAAGCGTGTCCAGCGCGTGTGGCGGCGCTGGGCGGCGGAGGTGAAGAGCAGCTTGAGCGGCATCCGCAGGACGTCGCGCAGGACAATGCCGGCGAGCATCTCGACGTTGCGCCGCGCATGCCAGATGCGGTGCCGGCGGCGCGCGGGACGGCTCCAGAGTGCCAGGAGTGCCGAATAGGGCAGGCGGGGAACGTCCCGCGGCAGGACGTCCGGCCCCATCGTCGCGATGCCGATGGTCCGGGCCTGCAGCGGCAGGAGCTGGATGATCGTCGAGGTAACGCCGGAGAGCCGCCGCTTGAAGTTCGGGGCGATGACCTCGACGTCGCGGATGTTCATGTCTGCCGCTCTCTTGCCCTTTGATGGCATGGGGGCCGGCATGTGGCCGGCCTGCGAGAGCAGGATCGCCTGCTGCCGCCGTCACTGCCTGGGGCAGGATGGAACATGGCCGGCGGTCCTTCACGCCGGCCATCGGGGTTTGCGTCCGCCTGCGGTCACCGGGCCTTGCGGCGCGGTGGGAACAGGCCGGCGGAACCCGAGATCAGGCCCAGCGCACCTCGAGGATCTCGTAGGAGCGTGCGCCGCCGGGCGCCGAGACCTCGATCGTGTCGCCCTCGGTCTTGCCGATCAGCGCGCGCGCGATGGGCGAGGAGATCGAGATCCGACCCTTCTTCACGTCGGCCTCCTGGTCGCCGACGATCTGGTACACCTTCTCCTCCTCGGTATCCTCGTCGACCAGCTTCACGGTCGCGCCGAACTTGATCGTATCGCCCGACATCTTGGTCACGTCGATGACCTCGGCGCGCGCCGTCAGGTCCTCGAGCTCAGAGATCCGGCCCTCGTTGAGGCTCTGGGACTCCTTGGCGGCATGGTATTCGGCGTTTTCCGACAGGTCGCCATGGGCGCGCGCCTCGGAAATCGCCGCGATGATCCGCGGACGCTCCTCCTGCTGGCGACGACGAAGCTCCTCGCGCAGAGCGTCGTATCCGTGGTTCGTCATCGGGACCTTTTCCATGGCCTCCACCTTTCCGATGCCCGGTCCTGCCGCGGCATCTGCATTCTTCTTGGATTGCCGGGTGGCGGTGACGCCAACCGGAGCACAATAACAAAACCGGTCCCAGACGGCCGAGGCCATCGGAACCAGCTAGACTTCAGATTGAAGGACGCCTCGGCGCCAGAGCGTCGGGCGCCGTTTCAATCAGGCTCAGACAAAGTACGATTGCAACGGCCGAACTTCAAGATTGCCCTTGCGCAGCGCCGCGATCGCCTCGGCCGCCGCCACCATGCCGGCCAGCGTGGTGTAGTAGGGCACCTTGTGGATCAGGGCCGCGCGGCGCAGCGAGCGGGAATCCGACAGGGCCTTGGCGCCCTCGGTCGTGTTCAGCACGAGCTGCACCTGCCGGTTGCGCAGGGCGTCCTCGATATGGGGACGGCCCTCCAGCACCTTGTTGATCTTCTCGGCCTCGATGCCGCGATCGGCCAGGAAGCGGTGGGTACCGCCGGTGGCGATAATCTTGAAGCCCATCTCGTAGAGCCGGCGCACCGGCGCCAGGCTGCGCTCCTTGTCGGCTTCCTTCACCGAGACGAAGACCGTGCCCTCCTGGGGCAGGTCGACGCCGGCGCCCAGCTGCGACTTCGCGAAGGCGACCGCGTAGTCGTAGTCGAGCCCCATCACCTCGCCGGTGGAGCGCATCTCCGGGCCGAGCAGCGTGTCGACGCCCGGGAAGCGGGCGAATGGGAAGACGGCCTCCTTGACCGCGATGTGCTTCAGGGTCCGCGGGTCCGGCGCGCCGCCATAGGCGGCGAAGGCCGCGTCCAGCGTCTCGCCGGCCATGATCCGGGCCGCGACCTTGGCGATCGGCGCGCCGATCGTCTTCGCGACGAAGGGCACGGTGCGCGAAGCGCGCGGGTTCACTTCGAGGACGTAGACCTCGTCGTCCTTGATCGCGAACTGCACGTTCATCAGGCCGCCGACCTTGAGCGCCAGCGCCATTTCGCGGGTCTGGCGGACGAGTTCGTCGGTGATCGCCGTCGACAGCGAATGGACCGGCAGCGAACAGGCCGAATCGCCCGAATGGATGCCGGCTTCCTCGATATGCTCCATGATCCCGGCGACATAAGTGGACGTGCCGTCGCTGAGGCAGTCCACATCCACCTCGATGGCGTCGGACAGGTAGGAATCGATCAGCACCGGCGACTTGCCCGAGACGACCACGGCCGTGTGCATGTAGCGCTCGAACTGCGCCTCGTTGCGCACGATCTCCATGGCCCGGCCGCCCAGCACGTAGGACGGGCGCACCACGACCGGGTAGCCGATGCGCGCGACGATGTCGCGAGCCTCGTCCACCGAGCGGGCGATGCCGTTGCGCGGCTGGCGCAGGCCGAGATCGTTGAGCAGGCGCTGGAAGCGGTCGCGATCCTCGGCCAGGTCGATGGCGTCCGGCGACGTGCCCAGGATCGGGATACCGGCCTTCTCCAGCGCCTCGGCGAGCTTCAGCGGGGTCTGGCCGCCGAACTGCACGATGACGCCGTGCAGCGTGCCGGCGGTCTGCTCGGCCTTCAGGACCTCCAGCACGTCCTCGGCCGTCAGCGGCTCGAAATACAGCCGGTCGGAGGTGTCGTAGTCGGTCGACACGGTCTCCGGGTTGCAATTGATCATGATGGCTTCATAGCCGGCGTCCTGCAGGGCAAAGGCCGCATGGCAGCAGCAATAGTCGAACTCGATGCCCTGGCCGATCCGGTTCGGGCCGCCGCCCAGGATAACCACCTTTTTGGCATCGGTGACGGCCGCCTCGGAGCGGACTTCGCCGGCAAAGGGGCGCTCGTAGGTCGAGTACATGTAGGGCGTCGGCGAGGCGAACTCGGCGGCGCAGGTGTCGATCCGCTTGTAGACCGGCCGGACGTCGAGCCTGTCGCGCAGCGCCGAGACGTCGACCTCCTCGCCGCCGATCAGCTTGGCCAGCCGCGCGTCGGAGAAGCCGACCGACTTCAGGAAGCGCAGATTATCGGCGTCGTCGGGCAGGCCGAAGGTCCGCACCTTTTCTTCCAGGTCGATGATCGCCTTGATCCGGGCGATGAACCAGGGGTCGATCTTGCAGGACTGGTGCACCTGCTCGGGGCTGGTGCCCATGCGCAGGGCCTGGGCGACCATCAGCAGCCGGTCCGGCGTCGGCGTGCCGAGCGCTGCACGGATGGCGTTCTTGTCGTCGCCTTCGCCGATGCCCGGGATCTCGATCTCGTCGAGGCCGTCGAGCCCGGTCTCCAGGCCGCGCAACGCCTTCTGGAGCGATTCCTCGAAGGTCCGGCCGATCGCCATGACCTCGCCGACGGATTTCATCGCCGTGGTCAGGATCGGCTCGGAACCCGGGAACTTCTCGAAGGCAAAGCGCGGGATCTTGGTCACGACATAGTCGATCGACGGCTCGAAGGAAGCCGGCGTCGCGCCGTCGGTGATGTCGTTCTCGAGTTCGTCGAGCGTGTAGCCGACGGCGAGCTTGGCGGCGACCTTGGCGATCGGGAAACCGGTCGCCTTGGAGGCAAGGGCCGAGGAGCGCGACACGCGCGGGTTCATCTCGATGACCACGAGGCGGCCGGTCTGCGGATCGACGGCGAACTGCACGTTTGAGCCGCCGGTCTCGACCCCGATCTCGCGCAGCACCGCGATCGAGGCGTTGCGCATGATCTGGTATTCCTTGTCGGTCAGCGTCAGCGCTGGCGCGACGGTGATCGAATCGCCCGTGTGGACGCCCATCGGGTCGATGTTCTCGATCGAGCAGACGATGATGCAATTGTCCGCCTTGTCGCGGACGACCTCCATCTCGTACTCCTTCCAGCCGAGCACGCTTTCCTCGATCAGCACCTCGGTGGTGGGGGAGGCATCGAGGCCGCCTTCGACGATCTCGAAGAATTCCGAGCGGTTGTAGGCGATGCCGCCGCCGGTGCCGCCAAGCGTGAAGGACGGCCGGATGATCGCCGGCAGGCCGACATCTTCCAGCGCCTCGGCGGCCGCAGCCAGCGCCCGCGTCATGTAGCGCTGCTTGCGGTCGGGCTCGCCCACCAGCCACTCGTGCTCCAGCGCGGCCAGGGCGGCGTCCTGCTCGGCTTCGTCGGTGATGGTGGCCTTGATCTCGGCGCGGCGCTTGTCATGGACGCTGCGGTCGGCCGACTTGGCGTCCGTCGCGTTGGCCAGGAGCGAGCGCGGTGTCTCGAGGCCGATCTTGGCCATGGCCTCGCGGAACAGGGCGCGGTCCTCGGCCTTGTCGATGGCGTCTGCGTCGGCGCCGATCATCTCGACCGCGTATTTCTCCAGGACGCCCATGCGGCGCAGCGACAGAGCCGTGTTGAGCGCCGTCTGACCGCCCATGGTCGGCAGCAGGGCGTCCGGTCGCTCCTTGGCGATGATCTTGGCCACCACTTCGGGCGTGATCGGCTCGATATAGGTCGCGTGTGCCAGATCCGGATCGGTCATGATCGTCGCCGGATTGGAGTTGACCAGGATGATCCGGTAGCCCTCTGCCTTCAGCGCCTTGCAGGCCTGCGTGCCGGAATAGTCGAACTCGCATGCCTGGCCGATGATGATCGGGCCGGCGCCGATGATGAGGATGGACTTGATATCGGTACGCTTTGGCATGGCGAGGCTTCGTCCGGTCGTTATGTTGCGCGCCAAAAGCCCGGCTGCACGATGTGACGGCCGGTCGCTTCAGGTTCTGTCGAGGCTGAGGCCGGCTTATAGGCAAGCGGCGGGCGCGGCGAAAGGGCGAAGTGTCGCAAAACTTGTGCGCGGGGCGATCGGCGGCCCGGCGGACGCCGCGGGAGGCGCGCTTTCCCGGGCCGGACCGGCGCGCCGATCACGCGTCGGGGCGGGGATTCCTGGCGGCGAGAAGCTCGGAGGCGGTGCGTGGCAGGCCGCGGCCGTCATAGGTCTCGATGCCGAGCGACAGCGCCAGGCAGGACAGTTCGACGGTCTTGGGAATCTCGACATTCTTCCCGTCGCGATTGCCCTTCTCGTAATACTGGATGACCCGCTTCTTGAGGCCGAGCTTTTCGGCGGCGTCTTTCTGTTTCAGGCCGAGCGCCTTGCGCCAGGTCCGAAAGGCGTCAGGGTTCATGGGGCCTCCTGTCGGCAAAACGTCGCGTCTCCGTCCGCCGGCGACAAGCGCCGAAACGGTCAACTGGTGCCGATTCTATCGCGTTCTGCTAACCGGGAACAGAGGGCGGTGCGGGAGACCCGATGCAGGCCTAACATCCCTCTCCGCAACGCGCCGGCCACTCGTGACGGCGGCGCCGGATCGCTCCGACTCCGCCCTTCGCGTTCCGCCTTGAACCGCTGCCGTTTCAGGCCGCGGCCTTGCGGCCCTTGTGCTCGTCGATCATCTGGAAGAACCGCTCGAACAGGTAATGCGAATCCTGCGGGCCGGGCGAGGCCTCGGGATGGTGCTGGACCGAAAAGACCGGCTTGCCGGAGAGGCGCAGGCCGCAATTGGAGCCGTCGAACAGCGAGCGGTGGGTTTCCTCCACGCCCTCGGGCAGCGAATTGGCGGCGACCGCGAAACCGTGATTCATCGAGACGATCTCGACCTTGCCGGTGGTGAAGTCCTTGACCGGATGATTGGCGCCGTGATGGCCCTGATGCATCTTCTCGGTCTGGCCGCCCAGCGCCAGCGCCAGCATCTGGTGGCCGAGGCAGATGCCGAAGACCGGCACGTCCTTCTCGATCAGCGCCTTGATGGTCGGCACGGCGTAGTCGCCGGTGGCGGCCGGGTCGCCCGGGCCGTTGGACAGGAACACGCCGTCGGGGTCGTGGGACAGGATATCCTCGGCGCTCGCCGTCGGCGGCACCAGGATCACCCGCGCACCCTGGCCGGCCATCAGCCGCAGGATGTTGCGCTTGGTGCCGTAATCGATGGCGACGATGGTGTAGCGCGGCTCGGACTGCGGCGCATAACCGGCGTTCCACACCCAGGGCTTCTCGTCCCAGATGACGCCTTCGCCGCTGGCCACGTCCTTGGCGAGGTCGAGGCCGACGAGGCCGCTCCATGCCGCCGCGCGGGCCTTCAGGGCGTCGATGTCGAAATTGCCCTCCGGGTCATGGGCGATCACCGCGTTGGCGGCGCCCTTTTCGCGGATCAGCGCGGTGAGGGCGCGGGTGTCGACGCCCGACAGGGCGATGACGCCGCGTTCCTTCAGCCAGGCGTCGAGATGGCCGGAGGAGCGGTAATTGGAGGGCGTGGTGATGTCCGCGCGGAAGATCGCGCCGACGGCGCCGGTGGCATTGGCCGGGACCAGATCCTCCTGGTCCTCGTCATTGGCGCCGACATTGCCGATATGCGGGAAGGTGAAGGTGACGATCTGGCGGGCATAGGAGGGATCGGTGAGGATCTCCTGATAGCCGGTGAGGGCGGTGTTGAAGCACACCTCGCCCTCGATGGCGCCGGTCGCGCCGAGGCCGAAGCCGTCGACGACCGTGCCGTCCGCCAACACCAGAACTGCGGTCGGCTTGCGGGGGGTCCAGCCTTCGGTCATGGGGCGCCTCTTTCGTCTGTGGGTCTGCGCCGGGCCGGCATGAGGGCCGCGGCATCGCAACGGCAGGCCTGTGGTCGGCGCCGGCATCTGACCCGCGATATCTGCCGAGATGACGATCGTTGCAAGGGACCTTGCGGAATCTCCCGAGAATTTCTACATGCGCGCCACGCTGCACGACGAAGGCCGGACAGGCTCCGCGCAGATTGCCACTTGCCACGATGACCGGGATGCAGACGACGGCCGCAAGGCCGGGCGAATTCGGGCGGGCCATGAACGGTCCTGAACCGAAGCTGGAATGGATCACTGAACCCGGCTTTACCTTTTCATCCGATAGGTATGGATTAGGCGCGAATTGGTGGCATTCGTCGATCATGCAGACTGTTCACGAACCGAAAGATAACAAACCCATGCGCGAGCATCTTGCGGACGCCCTGAAATCCGCGATGAACGGCCCTGACAAGACCCGCTGTTCCACGCTGCGGCTGATCCACGCCGCCATCAAGGATCGCGACGTCGCCAACCGGACCGCCGGGCGCGACCCGGTGAGCGACGACGAGATGCAGCAGATCCTGTTGAAGATGATCAAGCAGCGGGTCGAATCGGCCAAGACCTTCGACGAGACCGGCCAACCGGCGCTCGCAGATCAGGAACGCCGGGAAATCGCGGTGATTCGCGAATTGCTGCCGCCGCAGCTCGATTCGGGCGAGATGGAACAGGCCTGCCGCGAAGTCGTCGAGGACACCGATGCCCGTGGATTGCGCGACGTCGGTCGCTGCATGAACGCGCTCAAGGAGCGCTATCCGGGCAAGCTCGACATCGGCAAGGCTTCGACCGTGGTGAAGAGCCTGCTGCGCTGAGGCGCGGCCCGTCCGGGCGAAACCTCCCGCTAGAACAGAAACGTCCAGAGCAGCGGCAGGATGATCGCCGTTGCCAGGGCGTTGAGGCCCATGGCCAGGCCGGAAAAGGCGCCGGCGACCTCGCTTTCCTGCAGGGCCCTCGCCGTGCCGATGCCGTGCGAGGCCGTGCCCATGGCAAAGCCCCGCGCGGCCTGGTCGCGAATCCCCATGAGATCCAAGAGCACCGGCCCGAGCGCGGCGCCTAGAATCCCCGTTGCGATGACGAAGACGGCGGTCAGCGAGGGCAGGCCGCCCAGCTTCTCGGCGATGCCCATGGCGACCGGCGCCGTCACCGATTTCGGCGCCAGCGAGATCAGGCTCACCGCGTCGGCCCGCAGCAGAAGGCCGAGCCCGATCGCCGAGGCGATGGCGGTGAGGGAACCGGTGAAGAGGCTTGCCGCGATCGCCGCGGCGCTGCCCCGCACCTTGTCGAACTGCCGGTAGAGCGGGATCGCCAGCGCCACCGTGGCCGGCCCCAGCAGGAAATGGATGAACTGCGCCCCCTCGAAGTAAGTCGGGTAGCTGGTCCCGGTTAGCGTCAGCACCGCGACCACGGCAGCCACGGTGAGGAACACCGGATTGAGAAGGGCGGTGGAGCCGGCGCGACGATACAGCCAGTTCGCGCCCTGATAGGCGACCAGCGTCATGGTCAGGAAGAGCAGCGGGCTGGCGGCGAGATAAACCCAGACGTCGATGAGGGTGTCACCCATGGCGCGCCGCCTTCCGGCCGGGACCGAAGCGGTTCATCAGGAAGGCCGTGACGGCAATGGTCAGCAATGTGGACACGACGAGCGTCGCGCCGATCGACAGGGCTTCGCCCTCCAGCCGGCCCACATGCATCATGATCCCTGCACCGGCCGGCACGAACAGGAGCGACAGATTGGCCAGAAGGCCGTCGCCGACCTTGCCGAGCTGTTCCGGCACGGATCCCCTGGCGAGCAGCGCGACGAACAAGAGCGCCATGCCGATTACCGGGCCGGGCAGGGGCAGGCCGGTCGCGACGGTGATCGCTTCGCCGATGAGCTGGCACAGGAAGATGGCTGTCAGGGCTTGCAGCACGGGGCACCTCTCAAACGTGACCCGACAAGCTATCACCTGCGCCGGACGGATTTCGCAAGCCTGGCGCTCTCCCTGACGGACCTCCCGCGGGATGATCCTTGCCGCTCTTCGACGAGAGTCGATGACAAGCCCGGCTCAAACGCTGTATCAGGCTGACCATGCGCTTCTCGCCCGCCTTTCTCGACGACATCCGCGACCGGATCCCGATCTCGGACGTGATCGGCCGGCGCGTAACCTGGGACCGGCGCAAGTCGCAGCCCGGCCGCGGCGATCACTGGGCCTGCTGCCCGTTTCACGGCGAGAAGACGCCGTCCTTCCACTGCGAGGATACCAAGGGCCGCTACCATTGCTTCGGCTGCGGCGTGTCGGGCGACCATTTCCGCTTCCTGACCGAACTGGAGGGCCTGTCCTTTCCCGAGGCGGTGGAGCGGCTGGCGGCGGAGGCCGGCGTGCCGATACCGGCGCGCGATCCCCAGGCCGAGCAGCGCGAGGCGGCCAGGGCAACGATCGTCGACGCCATGCGCCATGCCGACAGCTTCTTCCAGGCCATGCTGCAGGAGCCCGAGGGCGCCAAGGCGCGGGCCTATTTGCGCGACCGCGGCCTCACCCCGCATACCCAGAAGCAGTTCGGCCTCGGCTATGCGCCCATGTCGCGCAACCGGCTGAAGGAATATCTGGCGTCGAAGGGCGTCGGGCGCAGCGAGATCGAGGCGGCGGGGCTGGTGGTCCACGGCGAGGGGATCGCGGTCTCCTACGACCGCTTCCGTGACCGCATCATGTTCCCGATCGTCGACCTGCACGACAAGCCGATCGCCTTTGGCGGCCGGGCGATGTCGGCGGAGGCGCAGGCGAAATATCTGAACTCGCCCGAGACCGAGATCTTCCACAAGGGCCAGGTCCTCTACAATCTCGCCCGCGCCCGGCGGGCGGCCAAGGCCGCCGGCACGCTGATCGTGGTCGAGGGCTACATGGACGTGATCGCCCTGGGCCAGGCCGGCTTTGAGAATGTCGTGGCGCCGCTGGGAACGGCGCTGACCGAGCGCCAGCTCGATCTCCTGTGGCGCTCGACCGGCGAGCCGATCCTGTGCTTCGACGGCGACGCAGCGGGACTGAAGGCGGCGCATCGCTCCGCCGAACTAGCGCTGCCGGCGCTGAAGCCCGGCCGGTCGCTGCGCTTTGCCCTGATGCCGCCGGGCAAGGATCCTGACGACCTTGTGCGCGAGGGCGGACCGAACGCGTTCCGCCAGATCCAGGACGCGGCGCGCCCGCTCGCCGATCTTCTGTGGATGCGCGAGACCGCCGGCGGCGACTTCGACACCCCCGAGCGTCGGGCCGATCTGGAATATCGCGTCAAGGCGCTGCTGCGCCAGGTCGGCGACGAGAGCGTGCGTCGGCATTACCTGCAGGATGTCGAGGCGCGGCTGCGGGCGTTCTTCGGCGGGAGCAACACGTCCGGCGGCTACGGCAATCGCCGGGGCGGCGGCGGCGGCGGAGGGGGGGGGCGTGGCCGCAGCGACGGCGGCAGTGCGGGCCAGCGCCGCGGCGGCGCGCCCGGCGGACGTCGCTCGGCCATATCGGACCGGCTCGCGCGCTCGAGCCTGATGGCGCCGCGGCAAGGGCCGCAGCCGACGCTCCGCGAGATCGCCATCGTGCTGGGCTTCGTCAATCACCCGGCGCTGATCCACGAGGAGTTCGACTATTTCGCCGATCTGGACCTGCCGACTGGCGATCTCGACCGGCTGCGCTCCTGCGTCCTCGACGCCTATGCCGAACGCCCCCCCGTCGATCGCGACGCGCTGCTCGCCGAACTCGAGGCACGCGACGCGCGCGCGATCTTCGAAGCCTACGAGACCAAGGCTCGCATGGTGCGGCTGTGGCCGTTCCTGTCGGAGGCGGCTCCCGAGGATGCCCGCCAGGCCGTGCGCCAGGCGCTGCACCTGCATCACCGCTCGCGCGCGCTCGCCACGGAATTGAAGCACGCCGAGGACGCGCTCGGCCGCGAATCCTCGGAAGCGGCCTTCGCGCATCTGATGGAGGTCAAGCGCGAGCTGGAGCGCGTCGACGGCACGGAAGCGCTGATCGAGGGCTTCGGCACCTTGTCCGGGCGACCGGCGAAGGCCATATAGGCAGTTCGCCGGACGCCCTGCAGCCTGGAGCACTGCTTTCGCGTGCAGGGGAGACCATTGCTTTCAAGCACTTGACTCATCATATGGATGTGGTCGTGGGCAATCGTCCGGTTTCCGAGCTTGAAATTGCCGCAACTTGCCCTTCTTGAGGGGCGTCGTCTTGCTTGATCATCGCCGTCTGGCTCGGCGATTCATGGTTAAGCGAAACTTTACGGCTCGCCCCGCATGGTGGCGAGCAGATGACCGCAGCGTCCGCGGTCCGCGACGGCGGACAGCGCGGGGCGCGCGAATTGGAGAATGACACGCATGGCGATCAAGGCCAAGGAAAGCGAGGCACCGATCGAGGAGCGGAACGAGGGTGCTCCCGACGGACCCTTGCTCGACCTGTCGGATGACGCTGTCAAGAAGATGATCAAGGCCGCCAAGAAGCGCGGCTTCGTGACCATGGACAAGCTCAACTCGATGCTGTCGGCGGAGGATGTCACCTCCGAGCAGATCGAGGACATGATGACCATGCTAAATGACATGGGCATCAACGTCGTGGAGAGCGATGAGGAGGGCGAGAACGAGGAATCGTCCGAAACCTCTGATTCGACCGAGGTCGCCGAGACCGGTCGGAACCAGGTCGCGACCACTCAGAAGAAGGAAGCCGGCGACCGCACGGACGATCCCGTGCGGATGTATCTGCGCGAGATGGGCTCGGTGGAGCTTCTGTCCCGCGAGGGCGAGATCGCCATCGCCAAGCGCATCGAGGCCGGCCGCGAGACGATGATCGCGGGCCTCTGCGAGAGCCCGCTGTCCTTCCAGGCTATCATCATCTGGCGCGACGAACTCAACGAAGGCAACATCATGTTGCGCGAGATCGTCGATCTCGAAGCGACCTATGCCGGGCCCGAAGCCAAGACCCCGACGCCGCCCGCCGTGGACGGCGCGGCCAACGGTTCGGTGAGCGGCGTTCCCAACGGCCCGCCCCATTCGTCCGGTGCGCGCCAGCCCGGCGAGGAGGAGGACGAGGAGGACGACGACCTCGAGAACAACCTTTCGCTGGCCGCAATGGAAGCCGAGATCCGGCCGCAGGTCATGGAGACCTTCGACCAGATCGCCGACGCCTATCGCCGGCTGCGCAAGCTTCAGGACCAGCAGGTCGAGAACCGCCTGGCCGCGCAGGGCACCCTGTCGCCGAGCCAGGAGCGCTCTTACAAGAAGCTCAAGGAAGAGCTGATCACCGCGGTCAAGAGCCTGTCGCTGAACCAGAACCGCATCGATGCGCTGGTCGCCCAGCTCTACGACATCAACAAGCGGCTCGTCGGCAACGAGGGCCGGCTGCTGCGTCTCGCCGAGTCCCACGGGGTCAAGCGCGACGAGTTCCTGACCGAATATCAGGGCACCGAACTTGACCCGAACTGGACGCGGCACATCGCCAATCTGTCGGGCAAGGGCTGGTTGAAATTCGTCCAGGCCGAGAAGGAACAGATCAAGGGACTGCGTCAGGAGATCCAGAATCTGGCGACCGAGACCGGTCTCGAGATCACCGAGTTCCGCCGCATCGTCCACATGGTGCAGAAGGGCGAGCGCGAGGCCCGGCAAGCCAAGAAGGAGATGGTCGAGGCCAATCTCCGGCTCGTCATCTCGATCGCCAAGAAATACACCAATCGCGGCCTGCAGTTCCTGGATCTGATCCAGGAGGGCAATATCGGCCTGATGAAGGCCGTCGACAAGTTCGAGTATCGCCGCGGCTACAAGTTCTCGACCTATGCCACGTGGTGGATCCGGCAGGCGATCACCCGCTCGATCGCCGACCAGGCCCGCACGATCCGCATCCCGGTGCACATGATCGAGACGATCAACAAGATCGTCCGCACCTCGCGCCAGATGCTGCACGAGATCGGCCGCGAGCCGACCCCGGAGGAACTCGCCGAGAAGCTGGCGATGCCGCTGGAGAAGGTCCGCAAGGTCCTGAAGATCGCCAAGGAGCCGATCTCCCTCGAAACGCCGGTCGGCGACGAGGAGGATTCGCATCTCGGCGACTTCATCGAGGACAAGAACGCCATCCTGCCGATCGACGCCGCGATCCAGGGCAATCTGCGCGAGACGACGACGCGGGTGCTGGCATCGCTCACGCCGCGCGAGGAGCGCGTGCTGCGCATGCGCTTCGGCATCGGCATGAACACGGACCACACGCTGGAAGAGGTCGGCCAGCAGTTCTCGGTCACCCGCGAGCGCATCCGCCAGATCGAGGCCAAGGCGCTGCGCAAGCTCAAGCACCCGAGCCGCTCACGCAAGCTGCGCTCCTTCCTCGACAGCTGATCATCCCCGGCGCGCCGGTCCCGGACAATCCGGACCGGCGCGCCGTTTTCGCTTTCGGCGGCCGGACCAGCGCAGGCTTGGCCGCTCGGCGCCTGGACACAGCTGCCGCTCGCCATTGCAGGCCGCCAGCCGTGCCGCTGGCCAAGAGTGCCCCTCCCAAGCTGCCCGCACTCCCTCGCACGCCGCCGCCGCCGTNATTGCAGGCCGCCAGCCGTGCCGCTGGCCAAGAGTGCCCCTCCCAAGCTGCCCGCACTCCCTCGCACGCCGCCGCCGCCGTCTCCTACGGGGCTTGCCGAACGCACCAGGCCGCTATCTCCTGTTGCCGACGGCGCATCCGCGCCCGCAGCCACGAAGGAGCGCCATGTCCTTTCTCAAGAAGCTGTTCGGCAGCAGCTCCCCCGCGGCTGCGCCAAAAGAGCCTCGGGTGGCGGCGGAAGAGACCTATGAAGGGTTTCACATCGCCGCCACGCCGATCGCCGAGGGCGGACAGTTCCGCCTCTGCGCCACTATCACCCGGACGGTCGACGGCGCAGTGCGATCGCACCGGCTGGTCCGTGCCGACCTGTTCCCGAGCGAGGCGGAAGCCGCGCGCTTCTCGCTGATGAAGGGCCGGCAGGTCGTCAACGAGCAGGGCGATGCGATGTTCGCCGGCTAGGCAGGCAGCGCGCGGGAACGCCCGGCGCCGCGGTCGACACGTGGCGACGAGTATGGTGATGTTCCGCCGGTCGGGCGAACGGGGAGGCCAGTCGTGACACTTCGAAACAAGACCATCTTCATGTCCGGCGGGTCGCGCGGCATCGGCCTGGCCATCGCCCTGAAGGCGGCGGCCGATGGTGCCAATGTCGTGGTGGCGGCCAAGACCGACACGCCGCATCCCAAGCTGCCGGGCACGATCCACACCGCGGTCGCCGAGATCGCGGCGGCGGGGGGCAAGGGACTGGCGGTCGTATGCGACATTCGCGACGAGGATCAGGTCGAAGCCGCGGTCGACAAGGCGGTCGCCGAATTCGGCGGCATCGACATCTGCATCAACAACGCTTCCGCCATCCAGCTCACCGGGACGCTCGACACGCCGATGAAGCGCTACGACCTGATGAACGGGGTCAATGCGCGCGGCACCTTCCTGGTCTCCAAGACCTGCATTCCGCATCTGAAGCGCGCGGCCAACCCGCACATCCTCAACCTGTCGCCGCCGCTCGACATGGACGCCAAATGGTTCCGCAACAATGTCGCATACACCATGGCGAAGTTCGGCATGTCCATGTGCACGCTCGGCATGGCCGAGGAGTTCCGCCGCGACGGCATCGCGGTGAACTCGCTCTGGCCGCTGACCGCGATCGACACGGCGGCCGTGCGCAACGTGCTGGGCGGCGACCAGATGGCGCGGATGAGCCGCTCGCCGCAGATCGTCGCCGATGCGGCCCATGCGCTCCTGACGCGGCCGTCGCGCGAATGCACCGGCAATTTCTTCATCGACGAGGTGCTGCTTCGCGATGCGGGCGTCACCGATTTCTCGGTCTACGGGCCGGAGGGCGGCGACGACCCGGTGGCCGATTTCTTCGTGCCGGACGCGGTGATCGACGCCCTGCCCACCAAGCTGCAGCGGCTGCTCGGTTGAGCCGGCCACGACAACCCAACGGAGCTCTTCCCATGAACGACAATGCGGCGCTGATCGAGCGCTATCTCGCGGCCTTCAATGCCAGCGACTGGAGCACCATGCTCGACTGCCTGCACGAGGACGTCGCCCATGACCTGAACGAGGGCGGGCGCGAGATCGGCCGGGCGGCGTTCCGCCACTTTCTGGCGATGATGGCGCGCCATTATCGCGAGACCCTGGCCGACATCGTCATCATGACCGTCGACAATGCCGGCCGCGCCGCCGCCGAATACACGGTCCGCGGCGAATATCTGGCGACCGCCGACGGCCTGCCCGAGGCCAAAGGCCAGCGCTATGCGGTGCCCGCCGGCCAGTTCTTCGAGATCGACGACGGCAAGATCACGCGGGTGACCACCTATTACAATCTGCAGGCCTGGATCGCGGCCGTCGAGGCGGGATGAGCCGGGACGACACGAACGCGCTGGCCATCGAGACGCTGCAGGGGTCGGCGGCACAGGCCGTGCTCGACGAGCTCGCGGGGCTGCGCATCGCGGTGTTCCGGGCCTTTCCCTATCTCTACGAGGGCCATGCGGATTACGAGCGGCGCTATCTGGCCACCTATGCCGCCTCGCCCGGCGCGGTGATCGTCGCGGCCCGGGCCGGCAATGGCCGCCTCGTGGGCGCTGCGACCGGCGCGCCGCTGGGCGACCACCAGCCGCAGCTGTCCGACGGGTTCCGTGCCCACGGCTACGACCCGGCCGGCGTGTTCTATCTCGGCGAATCGGTGCTGCTTCCCGAATGGCGGGGCAGGGGCGTCGGCCACCATTTCTTCGACGGGCGCGAGTCTGCGGCAGTGGCGCAGGGACATGCCGTGACGGCCTTCTGTGCCGTCATCCGCCCCGCCGATCATCCTTCGCGGCCGCAGGGCTACCGGCCGCTCGACGGCTTCTGGCGCAAGCGCGGCTATCGCCCGGTGCCGGGGCTGACCGCGACCATGTCCTGGCGCGACATCGCCGATGCCGGCGAGACGGACAAGACGATGCAGTTCTGGGTGCGTTCCCTGCCGGCAGACGCCCGCTGAACCATCGATGAACGGCCGGTTCCGGCAGCGTTCAGTCCGCCGATCCTATGGTCGGGTCACTCCTCGCCGATCGGACGGGGAGGCGATCGCAGACTTCGCAACAGGGCCCGGCCCGAAACGGGGACGCGATCGAACTTCGGCCAATGCGGTCCCCGAGCCTGCGGGACCGCCCAGAGGAGACACCCCGATGTTCCAGTCATTCGCCCGCTCGATCTGTGTCGTTGCCGCGCTTGCCGCCGGCGGCATTGCCACGACCACCGCCCCGGCGGCCGCCGACGGCCTGCGCTTCGGCATCACCATCGGCTCGGGCCATGGGGCACAGCCGGTGCGCCATGTCCGCCGCGGTCACTACGACCGCGTTGCCTGTTCGCCGCGGCGCGCCGTGCGCAAGGCGCGCAACATGGGCATCCACCGCGCCCACATTCGCCGTGCCAACCGTCGCGCCGTGGTCGTGGCCGGTCGCTCGCGCGGTCATCCGGCGGTCGTTCGCTTCGCCCGCGATCGCGGCTGCCCGGTGATCAGCTTCCGTCGCCGCTGAGGCTGACGTGTCGGCCCCCCGCGCCTTGGCTGATGCCGACGCGGGGGTCGCCGTCTTTCAAGGACAGGCCTGCCTCCGATGCATGCGCCCCCACCCTTGCTTAATGGCGTCAGTCGGCGATCGCGAAGACCATCCGCACGCTGGCGCTGAAGCTGTTTTCGCCGGCCTCGACGGGAACACTTGGCGCCGCTTCCGCCGCCATCATCTTCATCGAACGCGCCATCGGCTGCGGCGGCATCTCGCCAGCGCTCTCGCTGATCTCGCGCACGGCCCCGAGCGTGACGCCCGCGGCCTCCGCCAGGATCGTCGCGGTGGCCATCGCGTCGGCCACGGCCTCGCGCCGGGCGGCGTTGCGCGTGTCCTGCGGGTCGGCGACGTCGAAGCTGATCTCCCCGCCCTGGTTCACGCCGAGCGTCACCGCCCGGTCGAGAATCTCGCCCAGCCGGGCGATGTCGCGCACCCGCACCGTCAGGCTGTTGCGCACCTCGTAGGCGACGAGCTCCGGCGGCTTCTGCGTGCCGTCGCCGTTGTTGTCGTAGCGATATTGCGGCGCGATCGAAAAGCCGGAGGTCTGCAGGTCGCGGTCCGCGATGTCGAGGGCGCGGATGCCGGCCGTCACCTCGCGCATCGCGGCATTAGCCGCGTCGAGGGCCTCGCGCGCGGTCTCGGCCGAGCGCAGGACGGTGAAGTTCGTCATGGCGATGTCGGGCGCGGCCCGGGCCTCGCCGGTTCCGGTGACAACGATCGTGCGTTCGGGCGCCGTCCGGGACGCGGCCTGGGGCGAGGGCGCTTGGGCAAGGGCGGCCGCCGGCGCGGCGACGAGGAAGAGGGTAGCGATCAGGGGACTGAAGCGGCGATTCATGAAAGACGGCTCTCCGTTGTTGGAAGGTGACAGGGAGCGCTCTTGTGTGGTCGCATTGCGGCATCGCCGCGAAAACGTTGCAGCCGGTGTCCGCGGCAGGCGCCATCGCCCCGTCTGGCGGGAAGGCCGATCGCCGACGCCGGCTTCTCCGGGGATCCCGCCGCCGCGCGCCGTTCCGCCCGCGTCTTCGCTTGAGCGGCGCCAGCCTTTGCGCTACGCCCCGTTATGGCGGGCCTGTAGCTCAATTGGTCAGAGCCGGCGGCTCATAACCGCTTGGTTGCAGGTTCGAGTCCTGCCGGGCCCACCATTTTCCAGTCAAGTGATTGCAATACTTGCCAGTTTGCGCGAATTCGGACTCGACAGAGGCCGAACTGCATAACATCGTGCATAACATGGAAGATGATTCGGTGCTCCTGCCCAGCTACGTCACCTCGCGAAACGGGGTCTTCCAATACGTCCGCCGTGTGCCCGACGATGTCGCGGACGTCTTTGCCGGCGCCCGGATTCAGCGATCCCTTAAGACGCGTCTTCCCAGCGAAGCACGCCAGCGGGCAGCGCAGCTCGATGCCGATACCGAACAGCAATTCGCCGAGGCGCGTCGGCGCAAGGGGGTCGCGGTTACGCTTCTGTCGACGTCCGGCTGGACCTGGAACGACTGGCAAAACGTTATTGAATGGCTGAAGGCGTCGTGGCTCTGGCAAGACCAGGCAACCCGGCTTCGCAATGCAACGGGTGCCCACTTCTCCGCCGAGGCAACGGGGATGCCCTTGTGGTTGGACGCTGGGGACATTCGGAAAAAGCTCGACCTCAGAAAGCGTCTTCTTGGCTTCACGGTCTCGCAATATGCTGCGGATCGGAGTGCTGCCCTCAACGCAGCTCTTGCTCCGATTTCCATCGCAGTGCCGATAGCGGAGCCAACCCGAGTCGACTTCATGGCTGTCTGTCTCAAGAGCGAAATCGAGGCCCTGGAGATCATGTTTCGCCGCGAAGCTGGCGAGGCAATCGACTATCCTCATCCCGACACCGTAGCGGGGCCATGGCGTGCGCAGGAATCGATGACCAGCGATGAGCCGCCGCAAAGGGAAAACGCCACATCACAGGCACAGACGATTGCCGAGCCGACTGGGCCGCAAGGCGCCGATCAGGCAGGGCGGGCTCTGAGCGCCTGCATTGATGAGTGGAAGAAAGAGCGGGTTCGCCTGAAGAAGAAGGTGGACGACCACCTTGTCAACGATATGCGGAACACGGTCGGTTGGTTCAGCCGCTTTTCCAAGGTCCGTGACGTGAAAGACGTGCGACGACACCACATCATCGCGTTCCGCGATCACCTTCTCGACGCCGGCAGATACAAGACGGCCACGATCAACAAAAAAGTCGGCTT
Source organism: Aurantimonas sp. A2-1-M11 (assembly GCF_036549475.1). Taxonomy (NCBI): domain Bacteria; kingdom Pseudomonadati; phylum Pseudomonadota; class Alphaproteobacteria; order Hyphomicrobiales; family Aurantimonadaceae; genus Aurantimonas; species Aurantimonas sp. A2-1-M11. Next base: position 49,700 of record NZ_JAZHLI010000028.1, read on the forward strand.
CCTGACGACCTTGATGTCACTTGCCGCACAAAAGGGATGGGTCGACAGGACGATTGATGGCGGCATCTACATCGACATTCCGGGCAACGAGGATCGCCGGGAACCGTACTCCGCGGAAGAACTCGCCCTGCTGTTCGCAGGACCCATCTTCACCCAGAGAGCGTTCTCCAAAGCTGTGAAGGCCGGTGGCGATCTGCAGTTCTGGTTGCCGCTGATTTCCTGTTGTCACGGCATGATTTCCTCCGAGATCATGCAACTCGGTCCGGACACGATCGAAAAACACCCAGAATCCGACGTCTGGTGCTTCCGCGTGACGAACGCCGGCGGACGGACGATCAAGGCCTATTCGCGCGAGCGCTACGTGCCGATCCGAACAGAGTTTCTCGAACTCGGCATCCTGGATCTGGTCGACGAGGCAAGACGGCAGGAATGGGCGACAATCTGGCCAGCCTTGGCAACCACGGGGCGAAGTGTCGTGCAGGTATCGAACTACTTTTCCGCCCATTGGACGAGCTACGCGCGCAGACAGTTGGGATCCGTGCCCGCCGAAAAATCGCTTTACTCTTTCCGGCACGCTTTCAAGGATGAACTGGACCGGATGACGACGCCGATCGAAGTGAAGCAGGCGTTGCTCGGACACTCGGATGTGGGCACGACGGGTCGCTACGGACGAAAACGGAAGCCGAGAGCGGTACAGATCGAACAATTGGCATCGGTGATCGACGCGATGCAATGGCCGTTCCTGGGTGAACTGACGAAGCCATAGGAAAGGCACACTGCCAGTCGATCTCGGGATCGTTTCCGCCCCGGGGCCCCGGCGGTATCCGTGGCTTGCCGTCGCCGTCCCTCTTCGATGCACTATGCTCCCGTTGGCGCCATCGAGCGCCAGAATTTCGCAAGTGCCGATTTGCCGAGAACACGCTTTTCGAGCGCCAGTTCAGCAAGTGCCTCGATCGCACGCCGATGCCGCATAGCAGCGAGGAGGGCGTCGGCATACGCCATCCGCAACCGGCGTTCGACCGTGCGTTCGTCGGTCGTCTCAGTAACCGCGATCCGGCTACCCAGCCCCAGCCGCCCTTCCATCAGAATCGCGAGTCCGGTAGCGCTGCCGAGGTCCGAGGATTGCGCACCTCCGGCTCCTGCAGAGACTGCCCCAAGCACGACCTCCTCAGCGGCTCGGCCGGCGAGAAGAATTGCAAGCCGCGCGTTAAAGTCCGGGAGAAGAAGCTCGGTGTCCAGCCGATCATGCGAAACGCTTCCTCCGGTCGCTGTGACGATCGACAGACTGTTCGGCACGCTGCCGCGGGACAAGATTGCCACTGCGTGCCCCGCCTCGTGAACGGCGATTCGGCGCTGGACGAGCTCGGGCCGGTCCTCTGGCGGCAGGGCCACTGCGAGAAGATCCGCGCCTGTTGCCGTCCGACCTTCGCATCGCGCGCGCTGGCGAGCATCGCGAGCGATGCGCGCAGCGTCGGCCCCGGATGTTGAACCCGCCAGCGTGACGGCGGCTGGCTGAATTTCGGCCTCCGGGATGTCGGGCAAATGATGCGACAGAATTCGCGCAAGGTCGTTCTCGTCCGGCAATCCAATAAAGAACTTTCTGTCCAGTCGACCGGACCGGACAAGCGCAGGGTCCAGTCCCCTGTCGTCGTTGCAGGCGGCGATCACGATGACACCTTCGCGCCGCGACGTGCCATCCAGAGACTCGAGCAGCGCGTTGATGATCGACCGCCACCAGTCATCGTGCCGTCCCGTACTGCCACGAGCTTGAAGAGTATCGATCTCGTCGATGAAGATGACAGAGGGCGCATTGGCCGACGCTTCGGCGAAGATCCGGCTCATTTCTTTCAGGACAGTACCGAGATGACCCTCGCCCGCACTCTGCCATCCGGCGTACGACGTCGGAAAGAACTGCAAGCCTGTGGATCGTGCAAGTGCGCTAGCGAAGAGTGTCTTGCCAGTTCCTGGGGGCCCGACAAGCAGCGCGCCACCATCGACATCACCCCACGTTAAGCGCCCCGCACGATAATCGCAGAGAGTTTCGACCAGCCGGCGGCCCCACAGTCCGGCGGCGCCGTATCCATGCAGATCTTCCAGACGCGGGCCGCCGGGATCGTCGTTGGTCCGACCATGTATGGCGACAAGGAACTGCAGCGCCTCCGACAAGGTCGTCGAGCGGCGAATAGCAAGATCGATCCAGCTGGGCTCGATTGTTGAAGCTGGAATGTCATCGGGCCATACGAACGACGAACCTGGAAACGAGTGCGCCATCATCGCTTCGATATCATCCACGAGGATCCTCGCGAGATCCAGTTCCATATCCGCGATTACCAGCGCAGCCGGATCGAGCTCTTCGCCCGGGGCCAGCGCGACAACAGTGATGCCGTTGGCCAGCATCGAAAGAACATGTTGCGTCCGCTCGCGCCGGCTCTTTCGCTGCCATGCCCGGCGTGCAATCTCGTCCGAGGGCACATGATGGTGTTGAACCCCGTACAGCATGAAGTCAGTTCGGACGGTGCTGTTCATTGCCATGCAGACGGCGTCGAACGCAGACTCACGCCACTCGGACGATGCAACGTGAGCGATGACGAACACCGGCTTCCGAGCTTCAAGCCGATGGACAAGAGCGTCGGGAATTGCATCGCCGATGCGATTGTACAGAAGCCGGGTTGAGGGCGACATGGCTGCGACGCGGTCTGCAATCTCGCCGTCGAGACGCGCCTTTTCGTCGTCTGCGTCAACCACGCATGGATTGCAGTCCGGCTGAAGTTTCAGGCCGGACAACTTTCTCCTTTTCACAGGCATTACGCCACCTCCCGAATGCTCGGCGAGAAGCGCTTCTCAGGGCGCTGACCGCGGCAAACCCCATTCTCCGGATCGTCCATGGATTTCTCCTTGTTTGCATGCGCGAGTGTCAGTGGAAGCGAGGACGCGGGTTAGGTCTTCGCCTGAGGACGGTTTCAGAGGGCCATGGTGTCAGTTACGTCCGGCCCACAGTCCGGTGTCTGCAATCAGCAGACCGCTACCTCATGGCAGGCACGGTACGCATGCGGGTAGCCGGCGAGGTCGCCCGGCAATTCGCCTGGTTGATGGATCCAGCATGAATGTCGGTAAGGCGATCGGGGGCGCGCCGGGGCATTTCGGCCGGCGTCGGCCCACCGGCACTGGAGGATCGCGCCAGACCCTCCAGTGCCGCGACATCGGGAAACTCAGGACCGGAACGGGTGACCGGCGCATCATACGGAGACCGCGGCACCGTCATTCTCCCGATGTCCGCGGCGGGGTCCCTTCCGCGCGTAAGGCAAGCCATCGCAGCGCCATCTTGGCGGTCGCATCTCCTCCGCCCGCACGCCAGGTCAGGTTCTCCTTCAGCCGGCGAAGCGCCGTCTTGCCCATCGGTCGCCTTCCGAGCCGCAAAGCCGCTCCGACAAGCGTCGCGGTATCGACGTGCAGCAGCGTCGCGGGGGACGCATCCAGAGAGTTGGTGAATGAATGGGGGGCGTCGGGCATCCGTGACATTGGGCACTCCTTCCATTGTCGCTGGAATTCTTGTCTTTGTCGTTCGTCGGCTCGCCAGCTACCGGCTCGTGATTGCCAGTGCGCACGGCAATGGCGATCTCGTCCGTCAGTTGGTTTGATTGCGACAAGCGATCGCCCGCCGAATAATCTGCAGCGGGTGATCGCCCGAAGCCGGTTCAGAAAAGCCGTTGCCTCGCACCGGACAGCGGACGGTTGCAACGAGGGACGCCGGCGATGCGCCTTAGTTCGGCAGGCCCGACGAGGCGGGTCAAATCGAGGGGAAGCGGCACCGCATTATCGGCCCGCAAGCCAGCGTGGACCTCCTCGGAAGGGTCACGCCACTCGACCGGAACGGCCTGCTTCTCCCCCCAGCGGCCGTCTTTTTCCCCATTGCGGGCGGCCGGGATACCGACGATCCCGGACAAGGCAGGCATGAGCGCGCCCATCAGCTTCTCCCGGATCCGCCCATCAAGACCGTCAAGATACCTGACGATCGGAACCCCGAAGAAGGCATCGAGCTTGTCCGGGCCGACGGTCATCGTTTCGCTGTAACCGCCGTTCCCGTACCGATCGATCACGCCACATGAAACTGTCGAGATTCGGTAATTGTCTGCTTCCAGCGCGCGCCGTGCGGTCAGCCCCGCGATCCGCAAAAGCCGGACTGTCGCTCCACATTTCGGGCTCGACAGCGCAACACTGCCTCGGCGGCACTCGATGATCGTAGCATGTCGAGTATCCTCGTCGATCACCACAAGATCTGCACGATACGACCCGATGGGGTAGCGATCATGTGCGAGCTCGACCGGGGTCGCGGATCTGTTGTTGTCAACGATCTCAGTAGCAGGCCGAGTCAACGGCAGCTGATATTCCCGCAAGACGATCAGACGATCGTCCTGGCCGAGCGCCTTCGCGATAATGTCGGGAATAGCCTGTCCGACTCGGATGATCGTGGAACGGAGGCTGCTGCCCAGAAGCGTCAAATCGCCGAGCGTGGCATCCATTTCGACGGTCTTTGCGGCAGCGATGGCGTTGGCTACGATCGTGGCCGCCAAACGATCGACGTAAGACGTCATCGCGTCCACTTCCACATCGGTCCCAAACCTGAGGGCATCCGGGCTCGAGGGGGCGTCGTCGGCGCAGCGGATCCCAGTGCCAGTACCTGAAGCATGTCGGTTGTTCTTGATGGGTCGATAGCTCCGGGACCGCGCGGCCCGGCTGTTCAGCGAAGGCATGGAAATCTCCTTGCCGGCAGCAAGCCGGCTCAACATGGAAAAGACAGAGAGAAGGGAGCGCGCAGCAAGGATCGAGCGGCCGATGAGGCCGCACGATGTGCTGGGTGCGCGCGACCTGGTCGGCGTGATCAGCCGCGCGGGAAGTGTGGACGTTCGTCCGACTGCCGCCGAACGACGAGGCGGCCGCGCCACTCAGCAACGGAAACCATGCCGATTGCCGCGAGCTTCAGGCAAAGATCACGGTGAACGGTCACATCCGGCGCGATGCAAAGACCTTCTCGCCTGACAAGGACGAACCGGCGCGTGTTCAGACGCTCGACGAGCGCGCGGGAGGCGCTGATCTCCGTGCGGCAGAAGACGGGGCCTACCAGCCCCGAAGGCACGGCGTCGGAAGCGACGGATTCGGACAACCCGGACAAAGAAGGATTTTCCTGCTTCGCCTCGCGCACGGCGGACGCGTTGCTCTCGTTGTCGAGAGCGAGAGCGGCGCGCCGCTCAGTCGCGCACTTCATCTGCGCCTTCAGATCGTCGGGCAGGTCGGGGATGTCGTCGATCCGCACCGCGGGTGCCAGACCGGCGATATACAGCGACCCGTCGATCGCAAATCCCCGCGGTCGCGTGGGACCGAAGGCGATCGGCGACAATGCGTCAGCCGCCGGACCGTCGAAGCTCGGCGGTGCGACGGACGGGGTACCGCCATTATTGTTGGAATTTTCCTTGCACGACGCCGTCGTGCGCGCGAAAAACGCGTCAGCCATGCTGAACTCCTCATCCGAGTCTCAGGTGGTCAGGCTGCTGGGGGAGCTGTAACTCCTCCAGTGGCCGCCTTCGCGGACACTGCGCAGTAGACCAATCTGACCGGCGGCAGAATTGCCACCGATGCTACCAATATACGACGAAAGATGGAATTCGGAAGAGGGGTCGCCGATTAGATCGTGGGATGCTTAATGGAGTATATTTGACTTAAAATGTATAACCTAAGCCTTTAGCGCAAATATCTCCGACCGGATTTGAAACCGCGTCGGCCTTCGGTGCGTAGGATCGCGTTATAACCATGCATCGAAGAACGGGCGGTTAGTTCTCGACGGATTGCTCCTGGTGCACGGTCCCCTGGATCAGATCAGATGCGCATGATGCTCCGCGATTGGAGGTCATCCGATTCCTTCCCAGAGAAGTTCATCAGCTGGCTGGCGGGCTCCCACCGGTGCCTGTGGCTTCCGACCCGGATCCATCCGGCAATGGTGCTGATTGAAGAAAGCGCTGAGACCATCAGCCAACGGACCGGCGGTCGAGACAAAGTTCGATGACGGATCGACCACAGCCCCTCGGACTGGTCGACCACATCGCCGCTGCGTGTCATTCAGTCAATCCCACTCTGCGATATGATCGGCCACCTCGTCCGGGCAGGCGGACATCTGTGCGGCGGCGACACCAGAATTGCGGCCAGGCGGAAGAGAAGCAACCGAGGGGCGGAATGCCCAGCGGCGCCCGAGCTTGACCCGCCAACAACGGGCGGCGCGGCTCTTTCACTGAACGGCGCCGGCTTCGAGCCACCTTCAGCTCCGCATTTCGGCTCGATCCGCACACCAAGATGCGAGGCTACGCTAATGATCCTCAATAGAGGGCGTGTGCTCTGTTGAACCAAGCGCGCCTGTTGCGCATAGGTCACCCCTTGTTTACCGAAGCATGCTTACTTGACGGTGAGAAAACCTGCCCTGTTGACGATCCGGAATTGGCGGTCCGCGTCACGGTGCTTGTCGATCGCCGGCAGTTCAGCTAGGGCAGATTCAAGGCATAGGCGAACGCCACAGTGAACGGTGCGAGTCTTTTTTCGTTCGAGTGGCCAGGCACGGCAGGGCGCGTTCGACAGTGTCACCTGCGCGTCGTCTTGGCAGGCCAGGATAGTATGCTGAAATCTGCATCAAGAGGAGTATCCCACATGAAATCTTGGACAATCATAGCAGCGATCGTTGCCGGCTCGGTATCCGCGGCATCCTCGTCCTCCTGGGCGGACAGTGTCCCCCAGGCGGCAGTCGATTGCGGCTGTGCCTCGGAACTGGCTGTCGCGGCGAACGGCTCGAGCGCACTCGGTACCGTCACCGCCGCAACTGACGACGTTCTGATGAGCCGCCCGGCGGGTCTTGGGCCGGCTGAGCCCGGCGCGATCCTGACGATGGGCTCACGCGTCCTCTCAGGTCCGCGTGGCGCCGCCTCGCTTTCGCTCGGAAGCGGCTGTGTCCTCGACGTTGCAGCCAATTCAGCCGTGACCATCGGCGAGGCCGACGGCAAGCTCTGCGTCAGGGTTGCGAGCATGGACGCCGCGGCCGGGACCCAGTTCAGCACGACGTCCAGCTTCGGCCAACAGATGGGCGACGACATCAATCGCCCGGTCCCGCAATCTGCGATCGGATTTCCCGAGGTGGCCGGCGGGCTGATCGGGGTCGCAGGCGTGGCAAGCGTCACCACCGGCGTTCTCGAAGACGATAAAAGCAATCCGGTCAGCAAATAGACTGCGGGCCGACCAAAGCAAGCTCTACCCGCACCGGCCCGCGGGGGGGGGTGCTGCACGCTGGAAAGTTGGCGGCTCCCCCTCGATCAGACTATCCGCCGGACTAGCAGCCTGTCGGACTGATGTTTTTGTCAAAGGCAGAAGACGCTGGCTGGCTGGCCGGTTGCGCGTCCGGTCAAAGGCTGGGAGCCGGTCTGGGAAACGCTCCTGGTTGC